>NZ_CDWTNB010000144.1:0-10260 GCF_977947065.1 Frankia sp. CgJB1 | reverse complement strand
GGACCCGGGCACCGCGGCCGGCGGCCGGGGCGGGCTTTCTCCCGCGGCGGGCCGGCGGACTGCCGCACGAGCTGGTCTTCCGGATCGAGTCGGTGTCCCGGCACGCCTCGGTCCGGCACGTGCACATAGAGACCGGCGAGGGCGCGGTGCTGGCCGACTGGTGGTCGCGGGGCCGGGTCGAGCTGATGGCAGCCGGCCGGCCGTTCGCGCTGGAGACCGATCTCGATGGTTCCGGGATCCGTCTGGTCGAACCCATGGGACGGGTGCCCCTGGCCGCCTTCGAGCCAGGCCGCCACGGGGGCCGGGTGCGCCTGTCGGACGGTGCCACGCTGCGCTGGCTCACGCCGACCTGCGGCGAGTTCGCCAGCGGTCTCGTGGGTCACCGCGACGTGAGCATCATCCGGTTTGCGCTGGACGGAACGGCGCTTGTCGTGGCCAATCCGGATGCGCTCGACCCGGGGGTCACCCGGGTGGCCCGGACGCCGGGTGCGGGTTCGGGACATGTCTGTCGGGGGAAAGTCGCGGACCCGCGGCTGGGATGGGTTCCCGACGTGGTAGCCCTGCTCGTCCTCGGCTGGTTTCTTCGGGTGGTCGAGTCCGAGGTCGTCGGATCTTCTCGATCGCGTGTTCGATACCTAGGTGCTTGACGGGCGGCGTCGGAGAGGGTTCACTACTTTGTGATCGAACCTATGTTCGAGATCTGGGAGGTGTCGTGACCACCGTGACCAGTCGGCCGATCAGTGGCTCGATCAGTGGCTCGGACCCGGCGGGAGGAGCGGCCCGCAGTAAGGGCGCGTTCGGCGGCCATGGTGGATCCACCGGGCCGCGCGGTGCGTCCACCGAGCCGGTTGGACGGACCCTGGTGTCGGCGGCGGGGCTGCCCCGCCGCTCCCGTGACGATCTGTTGGTCGCCGCCCGGCGCGGTCTCGGTGAGGCCGAGTACGCCCAGACGGCCGGGGAGCGCTACGCCCTCGCCCATCTCGCGGCGCTGCGGGCGGCGGCCGCCGTCCTGGCGGACCGGGCCCGGCCCCGTCCCGGTCGTCGCGGTCGGCCCGTGAGTGCCTGGTGCCTGCTTGTCCGGGTGGCCCCCGAGCTCGCGGAGTGGGCGGAGTTCTTCGCGGCGGGGGCCGCCCGGCGATCGGCGGCCGAGGCCGGGCTGAAGGTGGTGACCAGGCGGGAGGCCGACGATCTGATCCATCAGGTCGATCTGTTCATCGGGGTTGTCGAGGGCGTGCTGGGCCTGCCGTCCCAACCAGTGATCGCCGGCACCGGTCCGGTCGGGCGTGGGGAGGTCGCGATGGTCACGCCGCCGAGCCGACCACGGTCAGCCTGCCCTCGGCCCGGCGACGCCCCGGGCGGGTGACGAGCGGTTGCGTTTACGGTGAGCATCAGTCACTATCGGTTACCCCCCGAGGGGCAGTGGCTGGCGGAGCAGGAGATCATCGATGGTCCTCACCGGTTCTGGGCATCGGCACCGCGGCGCGCATCGGGCCGTGCCGTCCGCCGTTGCGCGTCGCAACAGCTGGGTACTGCGGGTCGTAGGGCTGTCGGCTGGCGGGCTGGTCGTCGGGGTTGTCATAGGTCTCACCGTGGGTCAGTGACGCGCCCGGTCCTCCGGCGTGGGCGAGCGGGCTGATGGCGGCGATGCCGACGATGCCGGTCTGAGGAGGCACGACGCGCATGACCAGCCATGTCACCGGCGCGGATCTGCGGCAGGCTGCGATCTGGCACGGCCTGCGGACGGTCCTGCCCGGATCGGCAGCGGGGGTTCCGGCCTGGTCGGTGGCCCCGACGGCCGCGACCATCCCGCCGATCATCGTTGCCGCGGGCGGTGGGAGTGGTAGCTTCGCTGTCCCCCTGGCGGTCGAGGGCTACCTGGTGATCGTCGTGGACCCGTCGCCGGACGCCCTGGCAGCGTTGCGCCGTCGCGCCGACGAACGGGGCGTCGCCGACCGGGTCACGGCCGAGCAGGGCGATCTGGGCGACCTGACCGGCATCGTCGGCACCGAGACCGCCGATTTGTTGCTGTGCCACTCCGTCCTCGACGTCGTTGACGATCCCGGGGCCGCGCTGGCGGGGGCCCTGCGGGTGCTGCGCCCGGGAGGCGTCCTCAGCCTCGTCGTCGCGGGCCGGGCTGCCACAGTGCTCGCCCGCGCCCTGGCGGGTCGCTTCGAGCAGGCGCAGGCCGTGCTGACCGGCCAGGGCACCGGGGCGCCCCGGGCGGCCGCCGGGTTCACCACCGCCGAGATCGTCGCGCTGGTGGACGGGGCTGGCGTGGACGTCGTCGACGTCCACGGGGTGCGTGTGTTCGCCGACCTGGTCCCCGGGGCACTGGTCGACTCCGATGCCTTCACCGCGCAGCGGCTGCTGCGCCTGGAACTGGCCGCGGCCGCCCGGGAGCCGTTCCGTGACCTCGCGGCACAGCTGCATGTGCTTGCCCGCCGTCGTGCCGCTGGTACCGCTTGTGAAGCCGGCACCGCCGGTTCCCGTGATCGTGGATTTCCCGGTATGAAAGACCCCAGTTCGGGCACGGACCAGGTGACGGGAATCGCTCGGTTCCAACCAGCATGACAGGTTGCCTACCGCACCCGCCCGCACATGCCTATCCTTGGTTATCAGGTTCCGTCCGCTGGGCCTACAGGTCGTGGGAGGAGCGTCGATGCCGCTCTCGGAGAACGAGCAGCGCCTGCTGGAGCAGATCGAGCGCGCTCTCGTACAGGACGATCCGAAGTTTGCCAGTACCGTCCGTTCGACGGACCCCCGTACCTACCTGCTGCGCCGGGTGCGCCGCAGCGCGGTCGTCTTCGTCCTCGGTCTGGCCGTCCTGGTCGTCGGCGTGGTGCTCAACCAGGTACCGCTGACGGTGATCTTCGGCATCCTCGGTTTCCTCATGATGTTGTTCGCCGCGCTGCGCGGTGCGGCGGGCCTGCGCCGGATCAGCGGCCGTGACACCGGTCACCGGCGGCCGGGCGGTGTGCAGGGGGGATCGAAGCCGAAGCCGCGGGCTAGGGCTCCGTTCATGGAACGGGTCGAGGAGCGGTGGCGGCGGCGCTGGGAGGACCGTCCCTGACCGGGTCCGGCCAGTCCTGATTGTCATCATTCTGAATCGTGGCGGGTGCGGCGGGTGCGTCGTCCCCGCCGCCTCCCTGTCCTGTCCTCGACCGTCCGCGCGCCGAGGTCGGCGCGTCGCGCCGGAGAACCGATGCCGGGGCGATCCGCGCCAACATCCGCCTGGCCCGCGGTGCCAGCGCCCACACCGTGGTGGTGGCCAGGACGACATCCTCGCTGAGGTCTGCGACGGACGGCGGCGCGGCCATCTCCGGTGGCGCGTAGCGGGCCCGCTCCTCCGCGGAGGCCAGCCGGGCGAGTGCCGCGCGGGCCTGCGGGTAGGTCGTGGGGGGCCCGCCGTCCCCGGATTGCCACGCAGACGGTTCCGGGCGGGACCCCGGGGCCTGTGCGGTGGTCGGCTCGGCGTCCAGGTAGGCGGTCAGCCGGGCCACCCCGGCCCGCGGCGAGTCGCTCGGCCGGATCATGATTCCCAGATCCGCGGCGACGTCCAGCAGTTCTGCCCAGGCGTCGTGGACCCGTTCCACCGTCGCCCCAGACGGGTCTGAAGGATCGTCTTCGGCCGGGCGCAGTCGGACCCGCCTCCGCTGGATCCGGGTGATCGCCGGAACGGCCAGCAGGCCCAGGACGGGCAGGGCACCGCACAGCCAGATCACCCAGGAGGGGATCCCGGTGGAGGTCGAGGCGCCATCACCTGACCGCGGGGCGTCCACCGCGGTCGGATCGTCGCCGGGAGCCGGCGTGGAGGTATCCGGCACGGGCACCGGCTCGGGCGCTGCCTGCAGTTCGGTCTGATCCGGATCTTCCGGCAGGGCGGCCTCATTGTCGGGGTCCTCGGGCCCGGCGGGGGCGTAGGACGGCGCCGAGGTGGCTCCGTCGCTGCGGCGGGTCGGCTCGAAGCTGATCCAGCCGATCGACGGGAACCAGACCTCAGGCCAGGCATGCGCCTGCCGGTTGGTGATGACGTAGCTGCCGTCACTCTGCCGCTCCCCGGGGACGAAGCCGATCGCGACCCGGGCGGGTAGGCCCAGTATCCGCACCATGACCGTCATGGCCGAGGCGAACTGCTCGCAGTAGCCGCGGTGGGTGTCGAACAGGAACTGGCTGAGCGCGCCCTCCTGCGTGGTGGGGGCGCCCTGGAGGTCGTAGGTGAACTGCGGCCCCCGCAGGTATTCCTGGATCGCGTACACCTTTTCATAGGGGGTGCGCGCATCCGCGGTCACGGCCTTGGTGAGCTGGCGCAGCTGGGGATCGAGATTGTCAGGGAGCGCGGTCGCGATGTCGAGCGAGTCCGGGATTGGCCCGGTCGCGGCCTGAAGTTGCGCGCTCGTGGGATTCGGCACCACCGCGTCCACCTGGTAATGCGCGTTCGCCGTCGAGGTCCGGGTCGAGAAGATCGTGCCTGTCGGGCTCGCCAGCCGCCAGTCGCCGGTCAGCCCCTCGATCCGGGTTGGGATGCCCGGAACCGGCAGATACAGCTCGTTGAACCGCCCGGTGACGGCCACTTCCGCACGCACCGACTGGGTGGTGCCGCCCGTCCGTGGTTTCGGTAGTCCCTCGCTGACCCGGTTCTCCCGGGTGGCGTTCAACGCCCGCAGGGTGAACAGCTGGCCGTCGAAGTTCTCCAGCGCCGTCAGTCGCAGATACTCCGGCTTGTCGAAGCGCACCCGAAGCAGGGGCACCTCCGTGCTGGCGTGCAGCTGCTGGCTCACCGAGACGATCGGCTGCACGACGCTGGCTGAACTCGGACCGTCCCCGGCGCCGGATCCACCCTTGCGCGACACTAGTCCCTCGCCGTCAAGGGACGGCAGGCCCAACGGCACCGCGATCGCAGCGACGGCGACCCCGAGCGCGCCCACGGCGAGGCGACCGCCGAACATCTCGACGCCGGCCCTCCGCTGGTCGGAGACGGTCCGGCCCCATCGCCCGTACGCCAACCGCCCGTCGAGCAGGAGCAGGGCGATGAAGCTCACCGCGCCGAGTAGGAAGGGCACCGTGCCGACGCCCCCGGGCAGAATCGCCGCCGACACCGCATACAGCGCCAGCAGCGGAAGGCCGCCGAGCGTCGGGTGGTCGAACTTCACCACGATCAGATCGACGATCATAACCAGGAGGTAGACGCCGATCACCGTGAGGACCACCAGGCCCGGCCGGTCGGGCACCGGCGTGGCCAGCCGTGAGATGTCGGAGCCGCCGGCGGAGATGAGCGTGCGCAGCGTCTTGACCGTGGTGGCGGTCGGCAGGAAGCCCAGCAACGCCGTCGACCGCGCGGACAGCACGGTGACGGTGCCGATGAGGCCGACCAGACTGAGCAGGATCCCGGCCGCCGCCGGCAGCAGGAGCAGGCGGCTCGCCACCCCCGTCCCGACGGCCACGGCCGTGGCGACGAGTACCGGCCCGAACCACCAGAGGACACCCTCGAACAGACGGGTCAGCGCGCTGGTGGACAGCAGACAGACGACGGTGACGATCACTGTGGGCACCGGGCGGGCGTTCACGGCACCGACCGTCCGCCGATGTGGAGACCGCCGCTGTGCCCCGTTGCCCCGGTGAGTCCCACGGTCCCGGCACGTCCGGAGACTCCGGCGGCACTCGAGGCACCGACGCCGTCCGTGCCCCGGGCCCGGGCGGCGACCCGCGGCCACATCGCCGCGAGGCTGGTGCCCGCTGCCGCGACAAGGACCGCCCAGCCAGCGCGGGTGAGCACCGCGTGCGTCGTTCCGAGGTCAGCGGCGATCTTCGGGGCCGCCGCGGCGGTGCTCCAGCTGGCCACGTCGACGAGCACCGCGATCGCCGGGGCGCTGCGGGGCCGCAGCCCGGCCAGCGCGGCGGCAGTGGGCGCATCGGTGTGGCCGAGGACGGCGACAAACATGCCGCCGTGATCGGCCTGCCTGCGGCCGGCCGCGAGCGCTGGGTGCAGGGACTCGGTGGGGGCGGGCGTCAGCGTTGAAAGCTCGTCGAGGAGCCCGCCGACGGTACCCCCCGCGGCGATGGCCGCCAGCCCCTGATCGGTCAGCAGTCGGACCCGGTACCCGCCCCGGACGAGGTGGACGCCGATCGCCCCGACCGCGCTCACCGCCCACTCGAACGATGCTGAGGGGCCTCTGTCGGGCCACGCCCGGGCCCGGGTGTCGATCAGGATAGTCGCCCCGCCCGTCTGCGGGTGCTCCTCGCGCCGGACCATCAGCTCGCCGCGGCGGGCGGTTGTCTTCCAATGCACCTTGCGCAGGTCGTCGCCGGACCGGTACGGACGGGTCGTCGTCTCGTTCTCACCCGCGAGCCCGGTCGGGCGGCGCAGCTGGGTGCTGACACGCGCGGCACCGGTCGGGCGGGCCGACGGCAGCCGCTCGATCGGGGGGGCCACGACCAGCTCGTCCAGGCTGCGGAAACTGCGCGACAGTTCGCACAGCCCGAACGGGTCACCGAGGCGGATCGCCATCGGTCCGATCTGGTAGCGACCGCGCATCCCCGCGTGCAGGACATAGGACAGGTCCCGGCTGCCACCGGGCTCGATCCGGCCGAGTACGAACCGGACCCCGCCGCCCAGCCCGTCCGCGGCGGCGTCCTCCACCAGGAGTACCGACGACGGCGACCGGCTGACGTTTTCCAGTCTGATCCGGACCGAGACCCGGTCCCCGGCGGTCACCCGGCTCGGTTCGAGCCGGCGGGTGCAGGCGAGCCGGTAGCGGGTCCGGCAGACGAAGGCCGCCGCGAGCACGGGGAGGAGAATGAGGAGCAGGCCGATCCGCAGCAGGTCCTGCTCGCCGAGCACGGCCGCGGACGCCGCGCAGGCGATGCCGGCGGCGACGAACGACCGGCCGCGGATCGTCAGGCCACGCAGCGCCGCGACAAAGTCGCGCACCCGGAGGTTCCACACCCGGAGGTTCCACACACGGAGCTCTAACGGCCGTGCCGGGTTGGGCGTGCCGTACCGGGACGAAGGATCGGAATCCGGCGCAGGACGTCGGTCAGGATGCGGGCGGCGACCTCGATCGTCGGCTCTCCGGAGAGCATGATCTCGGGCTGCAGCAGTAGGCGGTGCGCCATGACCGGGACAGCCATCTCCTGAACGTCGTCGGGGAGGACGAAACCGCGCTGGTCCAGGGCCGCGCGGGCTCGGGCAGCACGGATGAGATGCAGCGCCGCCCGGGGGGACGCGCCGAGCGCGATCTCAGGATGCGTGCGGGTCCCGCCGACCAGGTCGACGATGTAGTGGCGCACTTCGGGCGAGACGTGCACCGTGCGGACGAGTGCGATCAGCTTGGCGATCTCGGCGGCGTCGGTGACCGGGGTGATGCCGGCCAGCGGGTTGGCGTTGCCGTGGCTGTCGAGCATCTCCAGCTCGGCCGCGGGGGAGGGGTAGCCCATCGAGATCCGGGCGGTGAAACGGTCGCGCTGGGCCTCCGGCAACGCCCGGGTGCCCTCCATCTCCACCGGGTTCTGGGTCGCGATCACCATGAAGGGCGACTCGAGCCGGTAGGTGACGCCGTCGACCGTGACCTGGTGTTCTTCCATGCATTCGAGGAGCGCCGACTGCGCCTTCGGCTCGGCGCGGTTGATCTCGTCGCCGACGACGATGTTGGCGAACACCGGACCGGGACGGAACTCGAAGTCACGGGTGCCCTGGTTGTAGACGCTGACCCCGGTGACGTCGCTGGGGAGCAGGTCCGGAGTGAACTGGATGCGGCGTACCCGGGCGTCGATGGACCGTGCGAGGGCCTTGGCGAGCATGGTCTTGCCGACCCCGGGGACGTCCTCGATCAGCAGATGGCCCTCGGACAGCAGCACGACCAGGGCCGCCGTGATCGCCTCGGACTTGCCGTCGATGACCGTCTCGATGCTGGCCCGCACCCGGTTGGTGACATCGGCGAGATGGCCGATGTCGGTCACCGGGTCACGCCAGTGCAGAAGACCAGGGTCGGTCACCACGAGTTTGGCCCCCCTCCGGGTGTCGAGTGTCGGGATGCGTCGCGCGTCGGGATGCGCGAACCCAGCCCCGGTGGGACCTGTCCCCCCCCGAGTGTGACATCCACCGCGGGCGTGCAGGCCGTGGTGGTCGAGGAAACATGCCTCGAACCGGAGCCCGACAGGAGATGAGGGGTAGGTGTCTGTATCTGATCGGCCTCGCCGGGACGGCGAGTGAGACCGAATGTTCCTTCATCCACCAGAGTCATTTGTACTGATTTTTTGCGACTTATACCACCTTCTTCTTAGGTAGCGCGGGCGACCCCCAATGGAGGGGGTTCGGTGGGGTGGTACGGGGTGTTGAGGGGGTGTCGGGTGGGGGGGAGTGGGATAGAGTGGCGCGCAGTGGGGGACAGCAGCTTACGGGTGACCGTCGCGGGGTGAGCCTGTCGTTGTCTTCCTCGCGGTGGCGAGGAGGTTGCCGGTGTTTCTCGGCAGCCACGCGCCGCGGCTCGACGACAAAGGGCGGCTGACGCTGCCCGCGAAATTCCGTGACGAGTTGGAGGGGGTTCTTGTGATCACCAAGGGGCAGGAACGCTGCCTGTACGTCTTTCCGATGGCGGAGTTCACCCGGATCAGCGAGTCCCTCCGCACTGTTCCGATTACCGCAAAGGCATTGCGTGACTACAGTCGGGTGTTTTTCTCCTCGGCCGCGGACGACGTGCCGGACCGGCAGGGGCGGATCACGATTCCGGCTCCGCTGCGGTCCTACGCGGGCTTGATGCGCGACTGCGTGGTCAATGGGGCCAACACTCGGATTGAGATCTGGGATGCCCAGCGGTGGCAGACCTACCTGGAAAGCCAGGAGGAGAGCTTCGCCGAGCTGTCCGAGGAGGTCCTGCCCGGAGTGATCTGAGCTGCCCCGGGTTCATGGATCCGGGTGCTCCGCGGGCTCGCCACGCGCACCGTCCCTTCCGGCTGTCCCTTCCCCGGCGGCCGGCATCCGGGACGTACGCGAGGGCGGTCGACCTCGGTCACCCGACCCGGGCCCGCCGCCCGGTGGCTTCCGCCGATGAAGCCCCCATGCCCGTCAGTACATCTGAAGACGAGGTCCACGAGCGGTCGAGGGAGGCTCAGCACTGAACGCCACACATACGCCTGTGCTGACCGACCGTGTACTGACTTTGTTGGCCCCCGCCCTGCGGGTATCCGGAGCGATCGTGGTGGACGCGACGGTGGGTCTCGGTGGGCATGCCGCGGCTGTGCTCACGGCCTTCCCGCACGTACGGCTGGTGGGGCTCGACCGCGACCCCGACGCCTTGGAGCGCAGCGGCGAGCGGCTGCACGGGCTCGCCCCCGGCCGGGTGGAGCTTGTCCACGCCGTCTACGACGAGGTGGCCGAGATCCTGGACCGGCTCGGTCATCCGGTGGTGCAGGGCGTCCTGTTCGACCTCGGCGTGTCGTCGTTGCAGCTGGACACGGACGACCGTGGGTTCGCCTACTCCCGGGACGCGCCGCTGGACATGCGGATGGACCAGACGCGGGGCAGGACGGCCGCCGACATCCTCAACACCTACGATGCCGACGCGCTGACCCACATCCTGCGGGAATACGGCGAGGAGCGCTTCGCCCGCCGCATCGCCGGTGCGATCGTCCAGGCCAGGGCCGTCGCCCCGTTCGTCGCCTCGGCGCGGCTCGCCGACCTGGTACGCGACGCCATCCCGGCGCCGGCCCGGCGGACCGGCGGCAATCCGGCGAAACGTACCTTCCAGGCGTTACGTATCGAGGTCAACGCCGAGCTCGACGTGCTCGCCCGGGCGTTGCCCGCGGCCTTCGACGCGCTGGCCGTGTCCGGCCGGCTCGTCGTCCTGTCGTACCACTCGCTCGAGGACCGGCTGGTCAAGCGGCAACTGCGCGGCTATGCGGAGGCCTTGGTCCCGCCGGGCCTGCCGGTGGTGCCCGAGGGCGCGGGCCCCAGGCTGCGCTGGTTGACCCGAGGTGCGGAACCGGCGAGCGAGACCGAGAAGGCCGAGAACCCGCGGGCGGCCTCCGTCCGCCTACGTGCCGTCGAACGTACCGCGCCGAACCCGGACCACACCCGGAAACCGACCGGAGGTGCATCGTGACCGCTCCCGCGCAGCCGCTCTCCCGCGCCGGGCGTTCCGCCCCCGGGCGGCCCGACTCCAGGCAAAGGGGCGGTGGGCGGACGACAAGCGCCCCGACCTCCTCGACGGGGCGGCCCGCGGCCCGCTCGGCCGGCGCGACCGCTCCGGCCATCGACCCGCAGCC
>NZ_CDWTNB010000143.1:1606-10939 GCF_977947065.1 Frankia sp. CgJB1 | reverse complement strand
AGACGTACGCCTTCGGGCCGGGCACGGCGTGCCACAGCGAGGCGAGCAGGTGGGTCTTGCCGACACCGAAGCCGCCGTCGAGGTACACCCCCGGCCGCATTCCGGACGGGCCCGGCGCCCCCGCCCCCCGGGTCAGGAGCCCGAACAGGCCGCCCTTCCCGGAACGGCCCGCATGCCCGGAACGGGCTACAAGTTCGGAACGGCCCGCATGCCCGGAACGGCTGGAACGATCTGAACGGCGGGACCGCCCGGAGGAGGCGGTCAACCGGTCGGCGAAGGCGGACAGCGCCATGACCGCGGCGGCCTGGCTCGGCTCGGCCGGATCGGGCAGGTAGCCGGCGAACCGGACCGCGTCGAACCGGGGCGGCGGGACAAGCGCCGCGACCAGGTCCCCGGGTGGCACAATCGGCCGGCGATCGACGAGACGCTGCGCCACCCGCCCAGCGTACGGAGACGCCCGTACCCGTCGCCCCGGCCGGCGGTATCGCGGCCGACGTCACAACGCATGGGTTCGCCGCCGACCTGGGTTCGCCGCCGATCGGATGACCAGCACCGTCGCCCGTTACAGTCGGCCCGGTGCGGCGCATCTTCCCGGTTCCACCCCCGTTCGCCGGTTCCGCGGGGGCCGCCGGGCTCGCGAGGAAGGCCGAGGAGGCCGAGGATGCCGTCGAGGACATCGAGGACATCGATCTCGACGAGGCGTACGCCTACCCCTCGTCCGCCGCGCACACCCCCTACATCCGGGCGAACTTCGTGGCCTCGGTCGATGGGGCCGCCGAGGTGGGCGGCCGCTCGGGCCCCCTGGGCGGGGAGGCCGACCTGCGGGTCTTCCGGTTGCTGCGCTGGCTCAGCGACGTGGTGCTGGTCGGTGCCGGCACCGCCCGGACGGAGAACTACGGGCCGGTGGTCATCCCGCCCGAACGGCGGGAGCGGCGCGTCGCCGCGGGGCTCGCGGCGGTGCCCCCGATCGCGGTCGTGACCGCGACGGCGGGCTTCGACCCGGGTGCCCGGCTGTTCAGCGGGGGGATCCGACCGGTGCTACTGACCTGCGAGACCGCACCCCTCGACCGGCGTCGGCGGCTGGCTGCGGTCGCCGACATCGCGATCTGCGGCGGCAGCGCCGTCGAACCCGACCTCGCCGTCCGGGCCCTGGCGGAACGGGGAATGACCCGCATCCTCACCGAGGGCGGTCCGCTGCTGCACTCCCAGCTCGCCGCGGCGGGCCTCCTCGACGAGCTGTGCCTGACGATCACCCCGGTACTGGCCGGGCCGGGCCGGCTCGGGATCATGAAAGGCGAGCCGTGGCCGGCACCGGCCGCGCTCACCCTGACCCAGATCCTCACCGAGGACGACGTCCTGTTCCTGCGTTACCGGCGCTGAACCGGCGTTACCGGCGCTGGCCCGGCACCGGCGTCATCCACAGGCGGCCGGACCGGCACCTGCGTCATCCACAGTCGCGTCGCCGCGCGGGCGCGGGCGGGCGGGCCGCTGTTAGCGTCGCCACCGGTGAACCTGATCACGATCTGGGTGGTGTGCGCATGACGGTGCCCGAGGGACGTCGCGCGACGGTGGCCGTCGCCCTGGCCCAGGCCCGGCGTGCCCGGCTGGACGTGGCCGCCGCGCTGGAGCGGATCTCGGCGGTCGGCGCCGAGGCCTGGGAGGGTCGTCAGGCCGAGATCTGGCAGCGCCGGATGCGGCGGCTCGCGGCGGAGGCGGCCATGGCCCTCGATCGGTGCGTGCAGGCCCGCGAGACAGCGTTCGTTGCGGCAGGCCCCGGCGGGCCGGTGTCCCCCGTCCGATCGGCGGGCCCCGGCGGGCCGCGGAAGGTCAGCTGACGCGCATGCCCGGACCAAGCGACCGGGTGCTCGTCGACCCCGATCGGATGCGTGTTCTGGTGTCCAGCGTGACCGAGGCCGGGGAGCTGCTGCGCTCCTGGTCCCGCGCCCTCGCCGCGGCGTTGGCGGATGCCGGGCTGCCGCTCGACCCGGCGGAACGGCTCGGCGCGCTGGAGGACGAAGTCGAGGCCGAGGTCACCATGCTGCGGCGCCGGCTGCGCCTCGCCGAGGGCGTCGACGACGGGATCGGCATCACGATCAGGCCAACGTCCGCCCCGATTCGGCAGCCGGTGCCCCGCGAGGCGCCGGGCATTCCCGGTACCTCCGAGGCGCTCCGCACCTTCGAGCAGGCCGTGGCCGCCGGACGGGCGTTGGCGCACTCGCTGCGGGGGGACGGGCCGAGTCGGCACGGATCAGGCCGGGGCGGAACGGGCAGAGGCGGATCAGGGCTGGGCAGAACGGGCAGAATGGGTGGAACGGGTGGAAACAACTCGGGCATGGTCACCCCGCGTGACGCGCTGACCGTGCTGCGGTCCCGGATGAACGATCCGGACTTCGTCCTGGGCTTTCACGACGCGCTGGGACCCGACGGGCTCGCGCGGCTGCTCTACCGGGTGGAGGGACTGTCGCGGGGGCCGATGGTCCACCGTCCACCCGAACCGCTCGGCTTCGACCGGCGGGAGGCGGAACGGATCCTCGGCGCCACCCTGGCCTCCTACAGCCACCGGCGAACTCTCGACGCCGCCTGGCTCGGCCGGTTCAACACCGCCGGGAGGACCGACACGGCCGAGACGGTCCTGCTGACCCCCCTGCTCGCCTCGGCCCGCCTCGACAGCGTGCTGCTGGGCCGGATGGCCTTCGGGTCGGGTGACCGACCGGGTAGCGGGCCGGGTGACGCCGCGGCCGCCCCGTCGGCGCCGCACGACGTCGGCCTACTCGCCCCCGCCGCAGCCGGGCTCACGAGCCGGGGCCGACCGACCGTCACCGACTACCAGGGGGTGCTGCTGGACGCCATCGCCGCGGCCCCGGCGCTGGCCGCCCGGTTCGCGGCGGACCACATCGACACCATCCTGCGCGGCGCGGCCGTGCTCGCCCTTCCGCTGCCGGTGGATCTCGCGACGGCCCGATCCCTGGAAGATGCCTGGATCCGGCTGGTGGCCGCGGCGGGAAGCCAGGAGAGCCGCCGTGCCGATCCGCGGGCCTCGGCCTCGTTCGTCTCCCGGCTAGCCCTGGCCGTGCAGGCGACCGGTGATCGGCCGTTGCTCCTCCGGCTGCGGGCGGCCCTCGTCCCGGCGCTACGGACCTATCGGGACGAGCTCTACGACGCCGTCACCGCCGTGGTCCCCGGTCCCACGGTGGACCCGCGGGCCGGGGCCGCGGCGGAGCAGTCCGCCCTGGTCAAGCTGATCCCGATCGAGGCGTGGGAGTCACTGCTGCGGGAGGGCCTGCGCGGCGGGGCGCTGGCCGGTCTGCTCGCCCAGGACGTCGCGACCTACGGTCTTCGTCTCGAGGACCAGGTGGCCGCCTCGGCCCAGGGCTGGAGAACGGCCCCCGGCGGGTATCCGTCGAGCCCCCTGGCATTGGGCTACCTGCGGGTCGAGCGCGCGCAGGCGTTCTTCGCCGGCGCCCTCGCCGATGCGACCGAGGCGATGCTGCGCGAGCACGCCGACGCGGTCGGCGCCCACCGCCGGCAGCAGGCGGTGCTGCTCGACGTGCTCGGGGAGGTGGGCAAGTCCATCGATCCGACGAGTCCAGCGGGCACCTTCGTCCATCTGGGCGTCGGGGTCACCGTGGAGATGATCGAGGCCTGGATCCGGGCACGGCACAGCGACCTGCCGACCACCCGCCCCGCCCAGGTCGTCGCGGACCTGCGGGACGCCTCCCGGGTCCTGCCCGGCTGGGCAGCGGCCTACGAGACCAGCGCCCGCCGGCTCTGGGCCCGCCGGGATCGTGACCCGCTCCGGCCGATCGCGGTGACCCCCGCCGGCGGGCCGTGCCGCGTCTACATCGGCGATCCGAGGGCCGACGGGTTCATCACCTCGCCGGCGGAGAACTTCCTCGACGCCTCGGGGAATCCACGTCCGTCCGCGCGGATGACGCCGACCCAGCGGCGTGCCTATGCCGCCTGGCTCGCGAGCCCGGCGATGGTCGCGAACAACGACCGCATCTCGTTCCTCGACGGCCGGGCCGGCAGCCGCGGATCCTCCCTGCCACCGGACTGGGGGCGGCGGCCGGGCTGACCCCGGTTCTCCCCGTCACCACCGGCTAGATGATCATCCCGGCGCCGAGAGTGGTCCCGGTCGACTCGTCGATGAGCAGCACGCTGCCGGTGTTCCGGTTGCGGCGGTACAGGTCGTAGCACAGCGGGGACGTCGTCCGCAGGGCGATCCGGCCGATGTCGTTCAGACCCAGCGTCTCGACGGTCTCGTCGCGGTGCAGGGTGTCGATGTCGACGCGGTAACAGATGTCGGTGACCATCGCCCGTACCGAACGGGTGGTGTGCTTGATCCCGATCCGGGCCCGGCGGCGCAGCGGGGCGTCGACCATCCAGGAGACCATCAGGTTGAGGTCCTGGCCGACGGCCGGCTGGTTCATCGGCCGGGCGATCGTGTCTCCCCGGGAGACGTCCAGATCGTCCTCGAGCCGGATGGTCACCGACATCGGCGGGAACGCCTCGTCGACCGGGCCGTCGAACGTGTCGATGCCGGCGATCCGCGTGGTCAGCCCGGAGGGCAGGACGACGACCTCGTCGCCGGGCTTGAGCACCCCGCCGGCAACCTGACCGGCGTACCCGCGGTAGTCGTGCAGGTCGTCGTTCCGCGGCCGGACCACCCACTGCACCGGGAAACGCACATCGATGAGGTTGCGGTCGGAGGCGATGTGGAGCTCCTCCAGGTGGTGCAGCAGCGAGCTGCCCTCGTACCAGGGAGTGCTTGGCGACCGGGAGACCACGTTGTCCCCGCCCAGCGCGGAGATCGGGATCGTCGTGACGTCGACGATCTCTAGTTTCGCCGCGAAGCGCCGGAACTCCTCCTTGATCTTCTCGAAGACGTCCCGGTCGAAGTCGACGAGGTCCATCTTGTTCACGCAGAGCACCAGATGGGGCACGCGCAGGAGGGACGTCAGGAAGGCGTGCCGGCGGGTCTGCTCGACGACCCCCTTGCGCGCGTCGACGAGCAGCAGCGCGAGGTCGGCGGTGGACGCGCCGGTGACCATGTTGCGGGTGTACTGCACGTGCCCGGGGGTGTCGGCGAGGATTAACGACCGCCGGGGCGTGGCGAAGTAACGATACGCGACGTCGATCGTGATGCCCTGCTCCCGCTCGGCCCGCAGACCATCGGTGAGCAGCGCGAGGTCGACGTAGCTGTCGCCGCGCTCCCGGCTGGTGCGCTCGACCGCGGCGAGCTGGTCGGAGAACAGCGACTTCGTGTCGTAGAGGAGCCGCCCGATCAGGGTCGACTTCCCGTCGTCGACGGACCCCGCCGTCGCGACCCGCAGCAGCTCGGCCATCAGAAGTACCCCTCCCGCTTACGGTCCTCCATCGCCGCCTCACTGACCCGGTCGTCAGCCCGGGTCGCGCCGCGTTCGGTGAGCCGGGTGGCGGCCACCTCGGCGATGACCTCCTCGACGGTCGCCGCGGTTGACTCGACCGCTCCGGTGCAGGTGATGTCGCCCACCGTGCGATAGCGCACCTGCCGGGGCGCCGCCGTCTCACCAGCCAGGGGCCGGGTCAGCGGCGTGACCGCCAGCAGCATGCCGTCGCGCTCGAACACGTCCCGGCGATGCGCGTAGTAGATGGAGGGGATCTCCAGCCGCTCCTGGGCGATGTACCGCCAGATGTCGAGCTCGGTCCAGTTCGACAGCGGGAACACCCGGATGTGCTCACCGGGGCGGTGCCGGCCGTTGTAGAGCGACCACAGCTCAGGGCGCTGGTTCTTGGGGTCCCACTGGCCGAACTCGTCCCGGAAGGAGTAGACCCGTTCCTTGGCCCGCGCCTTCTCCTCGTCCCGGCGCGCGCCGCCGAACATCGCGTCGAACTTGTTGTCGGCGATGGCGTCGAGCAGCACCGGTGTCTGCAGCTGGTTACGCGAGGCCCCCGGACGGGTGTCTTCGGTCAGCACGCCCGCGTCGATGGCGGCCTGGACGGAACCGACCACCAGGCGGGCGGCGAGCTCCGCCGCCCGCCTGTCCCGAAACTCGAGGACCTCGTCGAAGTTGTGCCCGGTGTCGATGTGCAGCAGGGGGAAGGGCAGCTTCGCGGGCCAGAAGGCCTTCTGCGCGACCCGGAGCATGACGATCGAGTCCTTCCCGCCGCTGAGCAGCAGGGCGGGACGCTCGAACTCCGCGGCCACCTCGCGGAAGATGTGGATGGCCTCGGCCTCAAGCATCTGCAGCTGGGTGAGCTCGTAACCCATCACCGGCACGCGAAACCCCCCCGTCGAGGCGATGTGTCCCACCAAAGTAGCGGACACGGCGGCCGTGTCGGCGGTTTCGGCGACATTACGCCCCTCACGGTGGACCCACAACCACGACCGACGTCATCCAGAACAACCATGGATCAACAATCGCTACCCTCTGAAACCACTCCGCAACCACTCCGAGGGCATGCGCCTCAACCGCCGGAGCCCCCCGCGGCGCCGATCGCCCGGAGAACCTCCGATGCCCAGCTCGCAGCACAGATGACCAGGTCGGGCAGCAGCGGGTCGGGCTGATTGTACCGCAGCGGCGAGCCGTCCAGCCGGCTGGTGTGCAGCCCCGCCGACCGCGCGACCGCCACCGGGGCGGCGGAGTCCCACTCGTACTGGCCGCCGGCGTGCAGGTAGATCTCGGCCTCCCCGCGGATGACGGCGGCGGCCTTCGCACCAGCCGAACCCATCGGGACGATGGTGGCGCCTAGTGCCTCCGCGACCTCCGTGACCAGCTGTGGAGCCCGGGTCCGGCTGACCACGATCCGTGGCGGACGCGCCTCGGCCGGCCGCGGCGGCAGCCCGCCCGCGCTGGACAGCGTCAACCCGAGCGCCGGCAGCGCCACCGCGCCCGAGACGAGCTCGCCGGCCTGCCAGAGCGCGACATGCACCGCCCAGTCCGACCTGCCGGGTTCGGCGAACTCGCGGGTGCCGTCCAGGGGGTCGACGATCCAGACCCGCTCCGCGGACAGCCGCGCGACGTCGTCGACGCCCTCCTCGGACAGCACAGCGTCCTGCGGGCGGTGCCGCGCCAACGCCCGGGCCAGGAGCTGATGCGAACGCGCGTCCCCGGCGTCACGCAGGGTCGCGGGTTCGGCGAACCCGACCTCCTCCCTGATCCGCAACAGCAGTTTGCCGGCGTCCGTGGCCAGCCGTCGGGCCAGGACGTCGTCGTCGAGTTCGTCGGTCGCGATGTCGACCGGCACGGTGGACGGCGGGCGGGTGTCATCGGTGTTCATTGGGACGGAGTCTGTCACCAGCTACCGTCGCAAGTGTGAGTACCACCTCCCATCCCGCCCCCGGTCCTGATCACCACCCCAAGTCCGGTGCCAACGGTGCCGCCAGTGTGACCGGCGGGTCCGGCGGGTCCGGCGGGTCCGGTGTGACCGGTGGGTCCGGTGTGACCGGCGGGTCCGGACCAACCCCCGTCCTGGCGACACCGGCCCGGGTCGCGGAGCTGACGGCCGCGTCGGTCGCTTGGCCGTCGCTGACCCTGCGCCCGGCCCAGCTCGCCGAGCTGGAACTGCTGCTGCTCGGTGCTTTCGGGTCGGAACCTGGTTATCCCGAGGATCCCGAGATCAATGGCGTGCCGGTGCCGACCCTCATCGTCGGCGCGGCCGAGGCCGGCGCACTGACACCGAGCTCCACGGCGGCCCTGCGGGACACCGAGGGAGTGATGATCGCGGCGCTGCACCTCCGAACGACCATTCCCCTGCCGGACCAGCCGGGGGGTCCGGACGGGCCCCGGGTCCGGCTGGTCGGCACGGTCGAGGGCATCCGGCTGCCCCACCACCCCGATCATCCCGGCCTGCGGCTCACCCCGGCCCAGGTCCGGGCCGAGCTGCTCGCCCGAGGCTGGATCAGCCTCGAGGCGGATTCCGGCGCGTGCTGGGCGGTGTGGGCGGACGGCCTGCTCCACACGGCGGACGTGGGCCGGATCCGGGCGCTGACCCGGCAGGACAAACGGTGCGTCGTCCTCGCCCCGGTGGGTGGCGCCGATCCCGCGGACGCTGGGCATCACCTGCGGGTCCGTTGCCTGCTCGCCGCCCTCAAGGCAGTCGACGCCCCGTTGCGGGCCGCCGAGGCGACGCTCTCCTCGGAGGCGCTCGCCGCCGACGCGATCAGCCCGCCGGGTATTGCCGGCCGGCGGTCGGAACCGCCGCCGGACCCCTACCGGCGGCCGAAAGCCGGCGAGGCGGGAACGCCGGAGCACCGCAGCCTGCTGGTCCTCGTTCCGGTCATCCCGTCGGAGGCGCTGGCCACCCCCCGCGAGCCGGGCATGAGCGCGACGGTCCTGAAAACATCCGCGAAACCGAGCGGCGCGGCGGCGGGGGTACCGGGCCCGGCCACGGCCGTGACGCCCGCCCCCCCGGCACCCACGGACCTGGCGGACATCGCGTGGGCGGCGGCGGGCGCGGCCTGGACAGGCGTGGAGACGGCGGCGAGCTCCGCCGACGAACTGGCGAAACTCGCCGCCCAGCGGGCGCATCTGGCCAGCTTCTACGGCCTGACCGGCAGCCTCATCGGGCCGGCGATCGGCGCACCCGGGCGGGCGGAGCTGGCCTCGCTGCTCGACGCCGGCAACCCGATACCGGCCGAACTGACCCCGCCGACGGTGGCCGCGGAGCTCTCCCGCGCCATCCCACCACGTTCGAAGCGAGGCCTGGCCGTGTTTCTCACCGGGCTGTCCGGCTCCGGGAAGTCGACGCTGGCCGGCCTGCTCGTCTGCCGACTACTGGAATACGGCGGACGCCGGCTCACTTTGCTCGACGGGGACGTCGTGCGGGCCCAGCTGTCCCAGGGACTGGGATTCTCCCGCGCCGACCGCGACATCAACGTCCGACGGATCGGCTTCGTCGCGGCCCAGGTCGCGGGAGCCGGAGGCACCGCGGTGTGCGCGCCGATCGCGCCGTACGCCGACGTGCGCGCCCAGGTCCGGGAGATGGTCCGGGCCGCAGGCGGCGGATTCGTGCTGGTACACGTGTCCACACCGCTGGAGGTGTGCGAGGCGCGGGACCGTAAGGGGCTCTATGCCAAGGCGCGCGCAGGCGTCCTGCCCGCCTTCACCGGCGTGTCCGATCCGTACGAGATGCCGACCGACGCCGACGTCACGGTGAACACCGCGGAGCTCTCCGCCGAGGACGCCGTGGACCGGATCATCGACCACCTACGCCACGCCGGCTGGCTGGCTGGCTAGCCATGCGGGCCCCTAATACGCTCCCTCGCGGCGCAGCACGGCGAACACGGTGCGCCAGAGGATGACGAAGTCCATCGCCAGTGACCAGTTCTCGACGTAGCGCAGGTCGAGACGG
>NZ_CDWTNB010000143.1:0-942 GCF_977947065.1 Frankia sp. CgJB1 | reverse complement strand
ACCGACTCGTCCCATTCGAGGTCCGACCGGCCGCTGATCTGCCACAGGCCGGTCAGCCCCGGCTTCACCATCAGCCGGCGGTGCACGTCGTCCTCATAGCGGGCGACCTCCGACGGCAGCGGCGGGCGCGGCCCCACCAGCGACATCGTGCCGCCCAGCACGTTGAACAACTGCGGCAGCTCGTCGAGCGACCACTTACGCAGGAACTTCCCGACCTTGGTGATCCGCGGGTCGTCACGCATCTTGAACAGCAGCCCCTCGGCCCGTTCGTTGCGGGACTCCAGCTCCGCCTTACGCGCCTCCGCGTCGACGTACATCGACCGGAACTTGTACATGGTGAAGTGCTCACCACCCCGCCCCACCCGGGTCTGCTTGAACAACGCCGGGCCGCGGCTGGTCAGTCGCACCGCGAGCCCGAGACCGAGCAGCAGCGGGGAGAACAGCAGGATGATCGTTCCGGCCACGCACCGGTCGAAGACCATCTTCATCACCCGACGGGTACCGGTGAGCTCCGGCTCCTCGATGTGCAGCAGCGGCAGCCCGGCCACCGGACGGATCGAGATCCGCGGCCCGGTCACGTCGGTCAGCGCCGAGGAGACCAGCACGTCGACGTCGCTGCCCTCCAGCGTCCACAGCACCCGGCGCAGCGTCTCGCCGTCCATCTGCGGACTGATCGCGACCGTGGTGGCGTGCGTAGCCGTGATGGCAGTGTGCAGGGTCTCCGAGGTGCCGACGATCGGCACCCCCAGCAGGTCGAACCCACTGCGTTCCGGCCGGTCGTGACTGTGCCGGCCGGGCGAGCGGTCAAGCACGACACCGACGACCGCCCAGCCCGACGTCGGATCGCGCTGGGCCAGCCGGACCAGGGTGGCAGCCGACTCCCCGGCCCCGACCACGAGCACCCGGTGCAGGCAACGACCCGCCCGGCGCATCCGGTGCAGG
>NZ_CDWTNB010000142.1:0-10322 GCF_977947065.1 Frankia sp. CgJB1 | reverse complement strand
GGCTCAGGCGGCGCCGGCCCGCCGCGAGGCGCGCTCGGCGTGTGCCGAGGTGAGCATCAGGATCTCGTTCGTCCTCAGGGTGAGCACCCGCGACGGGCGCTTGTCGAGGATGTCCTCCACCTCGAGGAGGGCGGCTTCGGCCACGGCGGGATCGCGGCGCAGCGTGGCGGCGGCGAGCGACGCCAGCGCCCAGCCGCGGTCGAGGATCGCCGGGGTGGTCAGGTCGATCGCGGTGTACGCGGCGGAACGCGCCCCGGGCATCCCGAGGCGGGCCATCGCGTCGGCGACGACGCAGGCCTCCCGGACCTCGTCGAAGGGGGGCCAGCCGGGATGGCGCAGGCCGAGCACAGTCGGCCGGTTGCGCAGCCGGTTCAGGGCGGCGTCGAGGGCTGCCTCGTCGCCGGTGGCCTGCACCACCGCTGCCCAGCCGTGCAGGTAGGGATGGTCGACAGCGGCCGCCTTGGCCGCGGCGTTGCGGGCGGCGGCGTAGCGCCCGGTGACGAAGGCGATCGCCGCGTCCAGCGCTGTGCGCGGTGCCGGTGAGCAGCCGGTCGTCGAGCTGGGCGGCGAACTGCTCGGTGAGGGTCGCGAACCGCCGCGCCGAGGTGTCGTCGCCGGTGTCAACGGCCAGCATCGTCCCGAGGGAGAACGACAGGTAGCCGGCGACCCGGGTCAGTTCGGCGTGCACCGTCGGGGACAGCCGCCGTCCCAGGGCGGCCTGGACCCGCCGCCAGTCGGCGATGACCGGGCCCACCAGCGTCGTGTGCGGGGCGGAGAACAGGGTCGTGGCGTACCGGTGCAGCCGGTCGTCGAGTTCGGTGAGCGTCACCGGATCGGGGTCGGCGAACGTGATCTCCCGGGAGAGTACCGCCGCGGCCCGTCCAGCGGCAGCCAGACCGAGCCGGTCCGAGGCCCGGGTGGGCGACAGTTCCATGCTGTTCATGACCATCCCCTCACGTTCCGGCCGGTGCCTCGTGGCGCACCGGTCACAGTCCGGCGACGGATGTTCGACCGGGCGGGGACCATGCTTCGTTGCGTCGTCCCGTGGCTGGGGCCGCCGCCGGTCGGCACGGCCGGCTGTACGCCGATGATGCTGGTGAACCTGCACGGTTCACCCCAGTGCGTAGCTGATCCGGCAAACACTGTGACCAGTCGCAAGCTACCGCGCAAGAGGGGGGTGGTGTACAGCGGTGTGACAGATTGATCAGAGTCTGCTCCTGGTCCGCCCCGGACAGTTCGGACGTTCCCGATGATCGAGCTCGGGGTCCGCCCCCGCTGTGCCCGCCCCCGCCGGTGAGGTGGCCGCGGCGCAGGTCAGGCAGGTCAGGCAGGTCGGGCAGGTCGGGCAGGTCGGGGGGCGCGGTGTTCCCGGTCGTCGAGCCATCGGTCCAGATCCTGTCCCTCGACACCCCGCCGCCGCCAACCCGCGATCCGTCAGATAACTCACAGGCGGATAACCCACCTGCCAGGGGCAAGCCCTGAGTCCCTGTGGCCGGGCCACCCTGCCGGTAGGGAGAACTGTGGTAGGGAGAGGCAGTGGATTTCCGCGGACAGACCGCACTGATCACCGGTGCGTCGACGGGCATCGGCGCCGTCTTCGCCCGCGAGTTCGCCGACCGGGGCGCCGACCTCGTGCTCGTCGCGCGCGGCGAGGACCGGTTGCGCGCGAACGCCGCCGAGATCACCCGGCGCCACGGCGTGCGCACCGAGGTGATCGCCGTCGATCTGGCGGAGCCGGCCGCGGTCGACGCCGTCGCCGAACGGGTCGCCGCCGCCGGGGGCGGGGTCGACGTGCTGGTGAACAACGCCGGGTTCGCCACGCACGGCGACGTGGCCGGGGCCGAGGCGGCGCGGCTGGTCGGGCAGGTGCGGCTCAACTGTGTCGCCGTCGTCGAGCTGACCGCGCGCTTCCTGCCCGCGATGGTGCACCGCGGGCGCGGCAGCATCGTGAACGTGGCCAGCATCGCCGCGTTCCAGCCGGTGGCGCACATGGCCGTGTACGCGGCGACGAAGGCGTTCGTGCTGTCCTTCTCCGAGGCGCTGTGGGCCGAGGCCCGCCCGGCGGGGGTCAGGGTGCTCGCGCTGTGCCCCGGCTCCACCGACACGCCGTTCTTCGACGTCGTCGGTACCGAGGACGCCGCCGTCGGGCGCAAACGTTCCCCCGAGCAGGCGGTGGCCAGTGCGATGCGTGCCCTCGAACGCAGCCGTCCCTCGGTCGTCGACGGACGGCGCAACGCGCTGCTGGCCCGGGGTGGGCGGCTGCTGCCGCGGCGGGCGCTGATCCGGATCGCCGAACGCGCCGTCCGCCCGGCCCCGGACGGCTCTCGCGGGTAGGACCTCTCCGGTAGGCCGGGGGGTTTCGGGATCATCCTCACCCGGCCAGCCAGCGCCACCACGGGCTGAAGATCAGGTCGGTGAGTAGCGTATAGCCGCCCGCCGCGGAGTGCGTGCCGTCACCGGCGGCGAGCTCACGCGCCCAGGACGGCCGGCGGCGCAGGGCGGGGAACACGCCGACGTAGGGGACGTCGTAGGCGGCGCAGACCTCGGCGTAGCGGACGGTGAGGTCCGCGACGCGCTCGTCGCGGCCGGGATCACCGGACGGGGGCGGTCCGACCATCAGCACCGGCATGAGGGGGCGGGCCTCGGCGAGCAGGGCCGTCAGGGCGGCGACCGAGTCCCGCGGCGGGACCCGGGTGGCCGTCCCGGTCCCCGCCGCCGGGTCCGTGGTGTCGGCCTCGGCGGTCATGTCGTTCACACCGAACATGTCGTTCACGCCGAAGGAGATCACGAGCCGGGGGTGTTCCGCCTCGGCCAGCCGGGGCAGGCACTCCGCCCGCCATCGGGCGTGGGCCTCGGTGGAGGTGGCACGCCGGAGCCCGAGGTTGTAGGCGGTCAGCGCCACGCCGGCGTCCTCTGTGCGGGCGGCCAGACGCCCGACCCAGCCCAGGTGGGCGGGGTCGCCCACGCCCGCGACGAAGGAGTCCCCGAGGAAGCAGACCCGCAGGTCGCCGCCGCGCAGCCGGGCCGCTGCCGGCGGGTGCGCGGCCGGCGTGGGAAGGCGTGGGAAGGCCGTTGCCGCCGCGTCGAGGTCGGCGGCGGTCAACGGCCGGGTGAAGGTGACGCGGTGCAGCTCCGGCCCGTCGTAGTCGGAGTGGACCGGGAAGCCGTCGATCATGGTGTCGCCGGGTTCGACCCGGAAACCCAGGCCGGTGTGGAAGGCCAGCGACGTCGCGTTGCCCGGGCTGGTGACCGCGTCGACGCGGCGGGCCCCACGGGTGGCGGCGAGCCGGAAGAACCGCCGGTAGAGACCGCCGGCGATACCACCGCGGCGGCGCGCCGGGTCGACGCCGACGAAGTGGATATTAGGTGACCTCGGGTGCCGAGGCCGACAGGAAACCGACGAGGAAGGCGACAAGGCGGCCGTCGCCGGCACGTTCCACCAGGTAGCTGCTGTCGGTGAAGTGCTGGAAGAACAGCCGCGGCAGCAGCAGCGCGCGCTGTATCGACCCGGCGGCCCCCTGGAAGCCACCCCACCAGTCGTCCATGACGGCGAGCACGCGCCCCTGGTCGTCCGCGGTGGGATGGCGCATCGTCAGGCCGTCGGGAGGATCAAAGATCACGCCGCCACCCTGGCAGAGCCCCGGCCGCCGGCCAAGGCGTTTTTTCCCGCCCGACCGGGATCCCGGTTGTCCGCGCCGCCCCTCCGATCCCGCCCCGGATCGGACGGGCGGTCAGGCGGGCGGTCAGGCGGGGGTCGCCGTAGTACTCGCCGAAAATCGGGCGGGGCTAGGGTGAGGAGGGGGGCGAAACGGTGCTGATCGACGGTCGCTGCGGCGGGCGCCGGGCCCGCGACGGCTCCCGCGAGCCGTTCAATGCGGGTTGCGAGGTCGGCGAAGGTGTACTCGAAGGCGTCGTCGGTGTCGGTCGGGACCGGGTCGGGCACCGACCAGTGCAGCCGGCGTTCCGTGGGGCGTCGCAGGTGTTCGTGGGCGTTGTCGCAGACGGTCACCACGAGGTCGTCGGGTTGCAGGACGTCGTCGAGGTGCGCTGTGCGCAGGGCGGTGAGGGCCAGGCCGTGGCGACGGGCGACGTCGATCGTGCGGGGGTGGACGGCCGGGGCCGGGTCGGTGCCGGCTGAGGCCGCGGGGACGCTGCTTCGGGCCGTCCATTGCGCGGCGGCCAGCTGCGAGCGTGCGGTGTTGTGGGTGCAGACGAAGACCACGCGCGGCGCCGGGAGGACCGCGGGCGGAAGGAGGGTGGCCAGGGCCTCGGGTACGAGGTGCAGGTAGCTGCGGCGACGGTCGGCCTGCGAGCGGATCCGCCGGATCAGCCCGGTGCCCTCCAGCGTGGCGAGGTGGTGGGCGAGCAGGTTCGACGGGCTTCCGAGCGCGGTGCCCAGCTCGCTCGGGGACGCTTCGCCGAGGGCCAGGGCGTCGACGACGGCCAGTCGCGCGGGCTCGGCGAGCGCCGCATGCAACGCGGCCCTTCGCTCAACTGTCATTGACTCAATGTCCATTGAGGTGATTGTCGGTGTGGGGGTGGCTGCGGTCAAGATGGGCCCGCACGCCACACCCCGGCCACACCGCCGCAGAGACAACTCGGGTCAGCGGCGGGCTGCGCTCCTGCCGGGCACGGACCCGCCAGCATGAGCACCGTTCCCGAATCGAGCGCGGCCCGCGCCTTGCGGCCGGTGCACCGTCCCAGCACGAGCGACGGTCACGTACCGGATATCCCCGATGGACGAGATCGGACGGACTGGTCGGGCTCACCGGCCGCAGCCGCGCCATTCACGCTCGCGGCGGGATGAGCGACGACGACCTCCGCCGCCGCGGCCCGGCCCAGCTGCGGGTAGAACAGGCGGATCAGCCCGGTCCCGAGCAGGCCGCCGACGAGCTGCGCGGCGATGAACCCCGGAGCGGACGCCGGAGCAATACCGGCGAAGCTGTCGGAGAACATCCGGCCAGTCGTGATTGCCGGGTTGGCGAAGGACGTGGACGAGGTGAACCAGTAGGCGGCGCCGATGTAGGCGCCGACCGCGGCCGGAGCCTTGTCCGACCGGCCCGAGCGGGCCAGGGCGAAGATGACCAGCAGCAGGCCGGCCGTGGCGACGACCTCGGACAGCAGATGCGGCCAGGTGGCCCGGTGGTGGGTGGAGATCGACACCGCCGACCGGTCGAACATCAAGTTCGCCAGGACGGCGCCGGCGATGCAGCCGGCGACCTGGGCGGGCAGGTAGGCGGCCACGTCCCGCCACGACAGTCCGCCGAAGACGGCGTCGACCGCGGACACGACCGGGTTGAAGTGCGCCCCGGACACCGGCCCGACCATCAAGATGATCGCGAACAGGCCGGCGGCGGTGGCCACCGCGTTCTCCGCTAGTTCCAGGCCGGTCTGGTTCGGGCTGAGCTGCTGGGCGGCGATGCCGGAGCCGATGACGAGGGCGGCCAGCAGCATGCTGCCGACCGCCTCCGCCGCCAACCGCCGGGCGAGATGTGGCTGTGGCTGTTCTCCCGTCATCGCGCGGTCAGGAAGTAGAAGTCCACCGCGGCGTCCACGTCCGAGACGTTCAACGCCAACTGCACCCTCGCCATCCCAACCCTCCAGACATCGACCGATATCTATAGCAACTGCTGGCGCCGAGGATGCGCCCAGGCATAGACCGCTGTCAATAGCTGAGGCATGCTGGAGGCCATGACCACCGCAACCCGCCCCGCCGCATCGTCGGCCGCCCTACCGCCCCCCGCCGTGACCACGCGCGCCCCGGACGCGGCGGCCGGGCCTGGAGCGTGGGTGTGTTGCAGCCCGTTGACCCGTCAACCGCTGTCCGCCGAGGCCGCCGCCCGCCTCGCCGGTGTGCTCAAGGCGATCGCGGACCCAACCCGGCTGCGGCTGCTGTCGCTGATCTACGCCCACGAGGGCGGGGAGGCGTGCGTGTGCGAGCTGACCGAGCCGCTCGGGCTGACCCAGCCCACGATCAGCCACCACCTGAAAGTCCTGGTCGACGTCGGCCTGCTCACCCGCGACAAGCGCGGGGTCTGGGCCTACTACAAGGCCGCACCCGACGCCCTCGCCGCACTCAGCACGATGATCAGCCCCTGCTGCTGACGGCGCCCCGGCGCCTACGATCCATGGCCCGGTACGCCGGGACCGAGCCCCGCTCTAGACCCGACCGCATCCATCGGCGTAGCCGGCACGCTGCGCTGTCAGGAAGGCCACGAGACTGCCGTGACCACCAGCCCTGTTGCATCCGTCCTGTTCGTCTGCGTGCACAACGCCGGCCGCTCCCAGATGGCCGCCGGATTCCTGCGGCACCTCGCCGGTGACCGGATCGAGGTGCGTTCCGCCGGCTCCCTGCCCGCCGAGCAGGTCAACCCCGCCGCGGTCGCCGCCATGGCCGAGGTCGGCATCGACATCACCGGCCAGAAGCCCAAGGTGCTGACCACCGAGGCGGTGCAGGCCTCCGACTATGTGATCAGCATGGGCTGCGGCGACGCCTGCCCGGTCTTCCCCGGCAAGAACTATCTCACCTGGGACCTCGACGACCCCGCCGGCCAGGGCGTCGACGCTGTTCGCCCGATCCGCGACCAGATCGAGATCCTTATCAAGGACCTCATCGCGGAGATCGGCAGCCGGCCGGAGCGTCCGGGCATCCCAGCCTGACCGCTCTGCCCGCCGAGGTAGATGCCAACGTGTGTGATTACGCCCCCCGGAGATCCGCGCTCAGGGCCCGCCGGTGGCGGCGGGGGACGGGTCGGTCGTGCGGCGGTCATCGAGCTGTTCGACCAGGCGTGACAGGGCGGGCAAGGCTTCGACGATAACGGCCTGGTCGGCGGCGGCGAGCCGGCCCAGTGCGTCGCCGAGCCTGCGTTCGTGGGCCTCGCGCCACCCCTGCAGATGGCGGGTACCGGTCTCGGTCAACGACACCCGGGCCACGCGCCGGTCGGCCGGGTCGGTGACCCGCCGCAGAAGATCCGCGTCCGACATCTGTTGCACCAGGGTGCTCACCGTATTCGGAGCTAGGTGGAGCAGGCCGGCGAGCTCACCTACCCGCGCGCCGTCGCGTTCCTGCAGGCACTGCAACAACTCCACCTGGGCCATCGGCAGGACCTCCCACGGGTAGTCGCTGCGGATACTCGTCCGCAGCACCCGTCGAAGTCGAGTGACGACCTCGGTCAACGCCCGCGCGTCCCGTTCCAGCCGTAGCTGCACCGCCATCCCGACAGGATAGCTAGGAAAGGGCCGGGTTTCACCGGTCGGATCAGCAGGTTCTCCGCGCCGACGATCGCCTGGCGGGATCATCACCCGTTCGCGTTTGTCTTCCTTAACAACACCAGCGGCGCGAGCCGATGCTGAGCAAAGTGGTCCGCTCGACCACCCAGCCGACCTGGTCCGCAGTCACGCGGAAGCGCCGCTACCCCGATCCGGCGCGCCATGCCGGGCGATCGCGACCGTCACCCGCCGGCCGGCGCGTTTGGGTACGAGCAGGACCGGCTGTGGCATGGCCGTTCCCAGGGACAGGGTGGCCGTTCCCGGGGACAGGGGGACAGTGAGGGGGATCAGGCAGGCGGCCTCGGCGACGCTCGGGGTGCCGAGCGCGGCGTGGGCGGCGGCACCGGGATGGGGCACGTCGACGCCTGCGAGCAGGGCGGCGGGATGGCCCACCAGCGGCCAGCCGTGGTGGCGTGCGGCGGCGACGACGCCCGGTTCGTCCCGGCGGGGCTCGACCGTCGCCATCCGGCGCACCGCGCTCATCGGCGCCGCGAGGTCGTGCAGCGCCGCCTCGACCAGCCCCAGGATCTCCGCCGCCGTCACCCCGGGCCGTGCACCGACACCGACGACCAGTCCCCCGTCCCCCGGTTCTGCTCCGGTCACGCCGCGCGGGCGGCGGCGAGCAGGCGGGTGGCGGCGCCGGGTCGTCCGGCCCAGTGCAGATGCAGGTAGGAGGCGTGCACCCGGCGGTGCACGAACCCCTCGGACATCCACGGCGACGCCGCCTGCTCCCCGCCACGCCGGCCACCACCCGCGACGCGTCCCGGCGCAGGCCGGGGAGCGGTTCCGGGTATCGGCAGCCACCACGCCGCCACCCCCGACGGCCCGGGGGGCCCGCCCGCGGCGCCGCCGCGGGCGGGGGACGGCGACCGTGGGTCGGACGGCGACCGGCCGGGTGGGGGCAGCAGGACCGTACGGTGGAACTCGTGGGCGTGCACGGTGGTCCCGGCCGCCGCCAAGGGGCTGTCCGCGGCGGCGATCGCGTTGCGGTAGCCGAGGGTGAGCCGCGGGCCCATCACCGTCTCCACGTCGAGAACCCCGCACATCGGCGCGCCGTCCAGGGTGCGGGCCAGGTAGAGCAGTCCGGCGCACTCGGCGGCGACCGGCCCGCCGCGGGCGGCGAACGCGGCGACCTCGGCGCGTAACCGGGCGTTGTCGGCGAGCGCGGCGACGTGCTCCTCGGGGAAACCACCGCCGATGATCAGGGCGTCGGTTCCCGGTGGCAGCGTCTCGTCGCGCAGCGGGTCGACGGGGACGACGTCGGCGCCCGCGGCGGTGAGCAGCTCGATGTGTTCGGGGTAGCCGAAGGTGAACGCGGCTCCCCCGGCGACCGCGACCCGCGGGGGCCGGTCGGGCACCGCGGGCACCGCCGGGTCTGCTGTCGTGACCGCTACCGGAGCGATCGCTGCCGGGTCCGCCGGTCCGGCCGCGGCGAGCACGGTGGCCGGATCCCAACGTGCGACGCGCAACGGCGGCGCGGTGCGTGCCACCCGCAGCAGGGCGTCGAGGTCGCAGGCGGATCCGACCAGCGCGCCGAGCCGGTCGACGGCGGCGACGGCGGCGGGCCTGCGTTCCGCCGCCGGTACCAGACCGAGATGCCGCGAGGGGGTGTGGACGGCCTGTTCCCGCGGCACCGCGCCGAGCACGGGCACGGCGATGTCGTCGAGTGCCTCGGTGAGCAGGTCGCGGTGACGGGGGGAACCGACCCGGTTGAGGATCACCCCGGCCAGGCGGATCCGCCGGTCGAATCCGCGGAACCCGGCGACGAGCGCGGCGATCGAGCGGGCAGCGCCGGAGACGTCGACGACGAGCACGACGGGGGCGTCGAGCAGCCGGGCGACGTGCGCGGTGGAGGCATGGTCGGCCTGCTCACCGGGACCGGGACGGGCCACCCCGTCGAACAGGCCCATCACCCCTTCGACGACGGCGAGGTCCGCGCCGCGGGCCCCGTGGGCGAACAGCGCGGCGATGCGCGCCGCGCCGCAGAGCACCGCGTCGAGGTTGCGGCCCGGCCGGCCGCAGGCCAGCGCGTGGTAGCCGGGATCGATGTAGTCCGGGCCGACCTTGTGCGGGGAGACGCGCAGGCCGCGGGCGGTGAACGCGGCCATCAGCCCGGTGGTCACCGTCGTCTTGCCGGCGCCGCTGGCCGGGGCGGCGAGAACCAGCCGGGGAGTGTCGATCTCCGCCCGGAGCTCGCTCACCATTCAATGCCCCGCTGCCCTTTTTGCCCGGTGTCCATGGGATGGCGGACCTTGGTCATCTCGGTGACGAGGTCGGCGGCGTCGAGCAGCTCCCGGGGAGCGCGCCGCCCGGTGACGACGACATGCTGACGGCCGGGGCGGGAGCGCAGGACCTCGACGACCTCGTTGACGTCGAGCCATCCCCAGCGCAACGGGTAGGTCAGTTCGTCGAGCACGTACAGCCGGTAGGTCTGCGCGGCGAGGTCCCGGGTGATCTGCGCCCAGCCCTCCCGGGCGGCGGCACCTGGGTCACCGTCCGGGTCGACCCGTTCGCGCACCCAGCTCCAGCCCGCGTCCATCTTGTGCCAGGTGACCGGGCCGCCCTGGCCGGAGTCGGCGAGTACCTGCAGCGCGCGTTCCTCGCCGATGCGCCACTTCGCGGACTTGACGAACTGGAACACTCCGACCGGCCAGCCCTGTGACCAGGCGCGCAACGCCAGACCGAACGCGGCCGTCGACTTCCCCTTGCCGTCGCCGGTGTGAACTATCAGCAGCGGCCGGTCGCGGCGCTGGCGGGTGGTCAGCCCGTCGTCGGGGACGGTCTCGGGCTGTCCCTGCGGCGTCAACAGGCCACCTTCCCGGACGTCGTGCGGGACGCCGCGCGAGGAGTGAGATGGTGCAGGGCGTCCAGTGGGATCGTGATGCCGCCGAGGGCGCCCGCGAGCCGCTGGGCCAGGCCCAGGCGCAGGAAACCGTTCTCGCAGTCGACGACGACGCTGCTCAACTCACCCCGACCGCCGCCACGCCCCCCGGTACCCGCCCGCCCGCCCGTCGCCGGTCCGGCCGCGCCACCGGCGGCGCGCACCAGCGCGC
>NZ_CDWTNB010000141.1:0-10400 GCF_977947065.1 Frankia sp. CgJB1 | reverse complement strand
AGCCCGAGCGGGTCGAGCCGGCGGGCGACCTCGCGGTCCCGCCGGGCATAGCGGACGTCGACCCGATGCCCGGACCAGACCGCCCCGGCGACGGTTGCCGGGTGCGGGACGGCCTCGTCGCGATGGGACCAGCCAGGCGCGTCGAGGTGGAATCGCTCCCGTACCCGCGCGGGGTGCTCGCGGGGTTCCGGCGGGAGCGTGGCGAGGAGCTTGGTCCGGGCGGCCGCGGCGGACGCCGCCATCCCGAGTCCGCCCAGCACCTCTCCCCCCGCCCCGGCGAGGACCAGGGCGGCCGCCTCGTCGCCGGTCAGGCCGTCCAGCCGGGTGCGCCACCCGTCCAGCAGCCACACCCCACCGGCCCGCCCGGTCTGCGTCCACAGCGGCACGCCGGCCGCCTGCAGGGCGGCGATGTCACGGTGCACGGTGCGCACGGACACCTCGAGCTCGGCGGCCAGTTCGGCGGCCGTCGCCCGCCGCACGGCCTGCAGATGCAGGAGCAACGCGGTAAGCCGACTCGATCGCACGTCTGGGAAGCCTAGCCGTGAACCAGGACAGCAGATGGCAGAGTTTCCGGGTCACGATGGCGCGGTGACGACATCCTGGCGCGACTTCGAAACCGCGCAACCCGCCCTCGCCGAAACCGCACGCACCCGGTTCGCGGCATTCCGCCATCACATCCTGGCCACCGTGCGTGCCGACGGCTCCCCGCGCACGAGCGGAATCGAGACGAACTTCCGGTTCGGGGAGCTGTGGCTCGGGAGCATGCCAGATGCGCGCAAGTCCCGGGACCTGCGTCGCGACCCCCGGTTCGCCCTGGCCGCCAATCCCGGGCCGGGCCAGGACCTGGCCGGCGGCGACATCCGCGTCTCCGGGCGGGCCCGGTGGATCGACGATGAGGAGGTCCTGGCCTCCTTCGCCACCGAGATCGGCCCGCCGACGCCGTTCGACCTCTTCCGCGTCGAGCTCACCGAGGTGGTCCGCACGAGCGTCGACGAGCCGGCCGGGGAGATCGTGCTGGAAAGCCGGCGACCGGGCTATCAGGGGGTGCGGGTGCAGCGCCGTGGCAACGGGCCGGTGCGCGGAGACTGGGCCGAAGACGGGGCCACAGAGTAGACCATTGCAAGCCGCGGGACGACGTCAACATCGTTGACTATCATGATGCCATCAACGACGAGACCAACGATCCCACGGCGCCCCGGTCCGACGACGAGAGCCCAGGCTCCGAGGACACCCGGGAGGGTGACGCCGGCACGGACGATCCCGGCACGGATGACGACGAGCCGGGGGGCATTGGGACTGCCGGCGCGGAGACCGGTAGGCGGCGAGGTCGGCGGGTCGGTTCCCGGCGGACCCCGCGGGGCACGCTGTCCCGGGAGGTGCTGCTGGCGGCGGCGATGGAGGTCGTGGACACGCACGGCGCGGGCGCGTTCAGCATGCGGGCCCTCGGCGCGTTCCTCGACGTGGATCCCACGGCGATGTACCGACACTTCACGACGAAGAACGCGCTGCTCGACGCGCTGACGGACACGGTGATCCGCGGGGTGGAGGAGCTGCCGGAGACCGACGACCCCCGCCGGGACATCCGGGAGAACTTCCGTCAGCTCCGGCGCTCCCTGCTGGCGCACCCGACCCTGGCGCCGCTGGTGCTGCGCCGCCCGCCCGGGGTGGGCGCCTACTGGGAGCGGGCTGATCACGCGGTCGCCCAGCTTCACCGCGCGGGCATGGATCCGGCCGACGCCGCCAACGTCTACCAGACGCTGCTCTTCTACACCCTCGGCCACACCCTCAGCGAGGCCCGCCAGCTCGCCCGGGCCGTGGAACGGGAGGGGGCCGGCGCCCGCGGCGGCCCGGTCGCGGCGGTACGCCCGCCGGCCGAACACCATCCGGACCTCTCCGAGGCGGCACCCCATCTACGGGAGGAGAACGAGGCCCAGTTCCTCGCGGGCCTCGACCTCATCCTGTGCGATCTCCCCCGGTAGCCGCGCCCACCCACGATGCCGGTTCCCGCCGTCACGCGGACACTCACCGGCGGGCGCTGACCGATGAGGGCTCACCGATGGGGGCTGACCGGCGCGGGGCCCGGCTGTCATGCGCTGAGCTGGAGGCGTGGCCCGGCGAACGTCGCCATGATCTCATCAAAGGTTACCTCCGGCCGGTAGCCGGCACCCGGCGCTTTTTCACCTCGCCACCGGAGCGCGTCGAACTGCAAGGTCCACAGTTCGCTCTCCGTCGCCGGAAGCGCGACGACGACCGCATCGTCCTCGTCGTCCATCTGCCCGGTCAGCCAGGAGACCTGGTCCGACGGCAGCGCACAGACATACACCACCTCGCCCGCGGCGTTCGCCCGCACGGCGCGCAGTTGTTCCGCCTGGCTGTCCACGCCCAAGGCCGCGCCCAGACGCTCGGCGACCAGCTGCCGTTCCCAGGCGTCGGCATCCTGCGCGATCCGGACGATGACACCGCGCACCTCCAGCTCAAGGTGGATCCGCAGGTTGACGTCGGTGTCTCCGTCGAAGTACCAGGCGATCAGATCCGGCAACGCGGCACGAATCTCCTCGGCGGTCGTCTCGGCTGCCACCAGACCAGGACACTGCGGCGACCAGGCCGACCAGCAGGGGCCGTCCCGGCGAACCAGCACCGATACCGCCCTAGACACTATCGATCACCTCCAACGCCTCCTCGACCGTCAGCCCCACCTGCTTGACCAGTATCTGCCGGACGACCCCCGGCCCGACGGTGATCCGGTCATGAAAAGCGAGACGAAGTCGTGGACGTCCGTCCGCCTCCAGCCACCGGTGAGCTGAACCGTCCTGTTTTGTCACGCGATATCCCAATCGTCCAAGCACTCGCAGAAGCTGACGCGCCTTCAACGAGGGAAACTCCCCGGTCACGGAGAGCCGGGGGCCAGGAATGAAACCAGAAGAATCGCACGGATGGTCGTGCGGGCGAATGACTTCATCTCGATACTCCACGTCGTGGTCAAGGACGGGACGTCTCCATGGTAGCCGAGAAGAGAGGCAGGACAATAGATTCGGGAAAATGGCGCAGGATCTACCCTCGCTACCTACCTACCTACCTACCTGACATCAAGTTCCGTGGACTCATCGCAGTAGGACGAATGTCGCATTCATATCGCTACATCCGGCAAGCCGACCGGGTTCCTGAGTACAGCCGGCGCGGCGGGTGGCTCGGGATGCGGCGTAGCGGGCACCGGGCGCTTTTGGCCAGGTGCGTCGTTTCAGGTACATCGTTCCGGAGGTCCGTAGCCGCCATCACCCCGAACCGGGAAGATCATATAGAGTAATACTCGGATTTCCGCTCGGAATCGCCCACCTCGACTACACCACCGCACAGGGGCGGGCCTCTTCCGGAAGGCTTTCCCGGGGAGGATCCGTTATTCCGAAAATCCGAGGCACGAGAACCGGGCTGCCTGGAACCGGGCGTTCTGGAACCGAGTGCACCGAGCGGCCCTGGCGTGCTCCCCCGCCCAGGTTACCTGCCCACGTCGCCTTGCTACGGTACAACCGTGCCCGCCGCCGCCCCGCTCGCCGTGCCGGCGCATCCCGGGCCTTCCCCAGGTTTCGCGTGGTGGGTCAGGACGGCATAACCCGCGCGAGTGCGGGAAAGGCCTGCGGACAGCGGTGACTTATCCGTGCGGAACGGCCCAGACGTGCGGAACGGCCCAGACGGGCCATCAGGACCGCAAGGGCCACGAGAGCCAGACCACGAGAACGACGAGGATCGGAACGGCGCATGAGGATGCTCGACGGGCGGTCGATGGCCGCCGAGATCGGCAGGTACGTGGTCGACGAGGCCGAGAGGCTGGCTGCGGCGGGAGTCACGCCGACCCTGGCGGTGGTCCTGTCGACCGCGGATCCGGCCGCGTATTCCTATGCCGAGATCGTCGAACGGACCGCGGGCAAGGTCGGCGTGCGCTGCGTGCTGCATGAGCCGAAGGGCGAGCCGGCGACGATCCTCGACACGATCGACACCGTCGCCGCCGATCCGACCGTGCACGGGATCATCGTCCAGACGCCGCTGCCAGGCGGGCTGACCTCCCGCGAGGTCGGCGAGCACATTCCGACGGCCAAGGACGTCGACGGGATGAACCCGAGCAGTCTCGGCCGGCTCGCGCTGGGTCTGCCGAGCTTCGCGCCGGCCACCGCCGCCGCGGTGGTGGAGATCCTCACCCGGGCCCGCATCCCGATGTCCGGCGCCCGGGTATGCGTGATCGGCCGCGGCCCGGTGGTCGGCAAGCCGGTCTCGCTGCTGTTGCTCGCCGAGGACGCGACCGTGACGATCTGCCACTCCCGCACCAAGGGACTGGTGAGCATCGCCCACGAGGCCGACATCATCGTGTCCGCCACCGGCCATCCCCGCCTCGTCGGCGCCGGCTTCGTCCGCCCGGGTGCGACCGTCATCGACGTCGGCACCGTCGTGACCGAGACCGGGCAGGTCGGTGACGTGGACGCCGCGGCCGTCTCGTCCGTGGCGGGCGCCCTCACCCCGGTGCCGGGCGGTGTGGGACCGGTCACCACGATGCTCCTGCTGCGCAACACGATCCGGGCGGCGCGCGCCGCCTGATCGGCGCGCACCCGCCACCTGGCCTCGGCGGGGCCGCGGTGGCCTCAGACGGAGCTGTAGACCGACCCGGCGAGCCGTACCCGGTTACGACCATCGGCCTTGGCCCGGTAGAGCGCGGAGTCCGCCCGAGCGATGAGACCGGCGAGGTCACCGCGGGGGCCGTGATGTGTCGCGACTCCCACGGACACGGTCACCGACAGGGGAGGCCGGCCCTCCAGCCAGCAGTGGGTTCCGGCGACCTGGCGGCGGATCCGTTCCGCGACATCGGCCGCGTTCTCCAGCTCGACCTCGGTGAGCAGCACCACGAACTCCTCGCCCCCGAACCGTCCGACGAGGTCCCGGGGGCGGGTCGCCGCCCGCAGCGCGTCCGCCACCGCGATCAGGATGACGTCCCCGATGAGATGACCGAACCTGTCATTGACCCGCTTGAAGTGGTCGATGTCGACCAAGAGCACCGACAGCGGACGCCCCACCCGGCAGGCCCGGTTGATCTCGCGTTCCGCGACCTGGCGCCAGTACGCCGGGTTGGCCAGTCGGGTCTTCGCGTCGGACCGCGCGGCATGCAGGAGCTCGGCGTGCAACAGGCTGCGTTGCAGCAGCAGGACGGGGGGTGTGATCGCCAGCATGAGCAACGGGTTCGCCGCCCACAGCACCGCGACCACGATCGACGAGCAGATCTCGGCGGCCTGCGCGGGCACGAGGTCGCGGCACGCATGCCGGAGCGGGATCCGGGCGGGGATGACAGATGACGGGACGACTCCGGTCCGGCCCGGCCAGCCCGGCCGGGTCGGGCCGGCCGCCGCGCCGGACCACGAACCGAGGCTCTCCCGACCGCCGGGCGTCGCCATCCCCATCACGGTAAGCCTCATCCCCATCACGGTCAGCCTCGCCACGACCGGGTAAACCGCGACCGCGGTGAGGAAGGCCAGCACCGCGACGCCGGACCCGACGAGGTTGTCGACGGTGAACGGCCCTCGATCGGGGCTGAGCAGCAGATGGACACTGGAGGCACAGAAGCCCGCGATGCCCAACGCCGCGGCGTGGAACACGCGCAGGTGCGGCGGCTGTACTGGATCACGACGGCCGGCGAGCCAGCACAGCGGCAGGCTGATAACCGTCGGGTAGAACGGCGGCAGCAGGACCGCCGCCGCCACCGTCCAGGTGGACAGCAGGTCATGGCGTCGGGCCCTGGGAACGGTCAGATCCTCACCCAGCCGTCCGGACGCCACCACGGCCAGCGCCCCGAGAACAACGAAGGTGGCGAAGGCCGCGAGGTCGGCCCATCGCGGACGCAGACCCGCCGCCGCGAATCCGGCCACACTCAGCCAGCAGAAGACTACGATCAACCCCCGTCGCATCAACCCCCCGGGCGCGCGCCACAGCATCCAGCCGTGGCCGAGCAGGCGCAGCACGGCCAGGCGAGGTTCCGTGACGTGGGCGCCGGCCAGATGAGAGCCGGCCAGGCGTGGGCCGGCCAGATGAGGGCCCAATGGCGGAGGACCGATCATCCGGGGAGCGACGGGCTCGGCGCTCGCGGGTGGGGCGGACGCTTCGCCTCGTGCCGCCCCGCGACCGGTCCGGGCAGTCGCGCCCGCTCCCTGCGTGGTCACCCCGCGGGCTCGCCGCCAGCCACGCCGAAGGGTGCCCACCAGAACGGAACCCGCACCTCGCGCCAGTCGTATGCGTAACGGCATTGGTGGATGGCCTTCCTCGTTCTTGTCCACGGCCCTACCCGGCCGGAACCGCCCGGTGAATCCAACCTGGTCGCTGCTACTCACGGTAAATCCTCGAGAACGAAGAGTACGAAGGCACTTCGCCAATTCGCAACCGTCCGAATGCCGGTTCTTAGCCGTTCCCGGCGTCGCCGAGCCGTGTTTTCTCCCCAGCACGCGCGCGATAGTTGCCCAGAAAATGGCATCTGACCTGCGACGACGAATGCCGGGCCGAAGGAGGCGTCGCGACGGGCCGCCCAGCCGCGCCGGCTGCGGGACACCCTCGAGAGACCACATCCGACACGCCCGGGAAACGGCACGTCCGCCGCCCAGAGACCAGTGACGGCCGGAGAAGAGACCGCCGAGGGACCAGCTCGATGCCCGCCGTCCGCGCCTGGCCCCTGGCGGCGACGGAGGGCACGACGCGCCGGTGACACGGACGAACCGGTGACGCGGCGATCAGGTGGTGCGGGCGACCGCCTCGACCATCGCGGCGGTCAGGGTGGCCACGTCGGCGGGGGAGATGATGAACGGCGGCATCGTATAGACCAACCGTCCGAACGGGCGGACCCAGACCCCGAGATCCACCAACAGCGGCTGGATCACGGCCAGGTCGACGGGCTCCCGCGTCTCGATCACCCCGATGGCGCCGAGTACCCGCACGTCGGCGACCCCGGGCAGGTCGGCGGCCGGGGCGAGCCCGGCGGCGAGCCCGGCGGAGATCTCGCACACCCGAGCCTGCCAGGGCGAGGAGAGGAGCAGATCGATGCTGGCGTTCGCGACCGTGCTCCCCAGTGGGTTGCCCATGAACGTGGGGCCGTGCATGAACGCGCCGGCCGGCGAGTCGCAGACGCCCGCCGCGACCTCGTCGGTGCACAGCGTCGCGGCCATGGACAGGTAGCCACCGGTCATCGCCTTGCCCACGCACATGATGTCGGGACTGATGCCGGCATGGTCGCAGCCGAACAGCTCGCCCGAGCGGCCGAACCCGACCGCGATCTCGTCGGCGATCAGCAGCACCCCGTAGTGGTCGCACAGCTCGCGCAGCCGCGCCAGCCAGCCCGGCGCGTACCACCGCATGGCTCCGGTGCCCTGCACGACCGGCTCGCAGATGACCGCCGCGATCTCGCCGGCGTGCCCGGCCAGCAGCCCCTCGATCTCGGCGACGTGAGCGTCCTCACACGGCTCGTCGAAGGCGCAGGCCGGGGCGGAGGCGAACAGATGGCGGGGCAGGAGATGGCTGAACAGGTGATGCATGCCCGCGTCCGGATCACAGACCGCCATCGCGCCCGAGGTGTCGCCGTGATAGCCGCGCCGGATGGTGAGCAGGCGCGTCCGGCCCGGCCGGCCCCGCCCGGTCCAGTACTGCAGCGCCATCTTGATCGCGACCTCGACGGCGACGGAACCCGAATCGCACAGAAAGACCCGCCGCAACGGATCCGGCGTGATCGCCACGAGGGTTTCGGCGAGGGCCACCGCCGGCTCATGGGTCAGACCGCCGAACATCACATGGGACATCGTCTCGAGCTGCCCGCGCACCGCCTCGTCGAGCACGGGATGCCGGTAGCCGTGGATCGCCGCCCACCACGACGACATCCCGTCGATCAGTTCCCGGCCGTCGGTCAACGTCAGCCGGGTCCCCGCGGCGGATGCGACCGGGAAGAGCGGCGTGGAGCCGGACACCGAAGCATACGGATGCCAGACCACCCGCCGATCGCGGGCGACGAGGTCGCCCACGTCCGCTACCGGGGCCTGGTGCCAGGGGGTGAGCGCGGGCGGCGGGACGGCGGTCGTCGAACGAGGGGTCACCTTCCCACTCTCGCCCACCCCGGTCGACGGCGGTGGCCTGGGTGACGCTGGCCTGGGCCGATCGTCGTGCGTCTCACACCACTGCGTCTCACCCCACGGCGTCACCCGCCCGAGCTCGTCACCCGCCCGTCCTGCCCTCGAACCCCAAGCCGACAGGAGTCCAACTCGTGGCTACCCCCACTAAGTCCGCGGCGTCGAGGACGGCGAGCGCGTCGACGAGGACAAGGAAGTCACGTCGAAGGCGCCCTTTCGCGTTATGCCTGACCGGTGTCTGGCGGCCCGGCGTCTCTCGCGCGGGTACGGCTGGGTGCCAAGGTAGGAGTGCCAGGTAGGAGCAGCTACCCAGGCTCATCGGGCAGGATGTCAGTGTGGTCATCCCGATTCACGACATCAATCCCCTGCGCCGCCGCCCGGTCATGACCTGGCTGCTCATCGCGGCGAACGTGGTGATCTTCGTTTTCTTCGAACCGGTGGTCAGCTCGGTCGCCGGCATGGAGACGTCGGCGGCACAGAACATCTGCGAGCAGCAACGGTTCTTCCAGAAGTGGGGCGCGATCCCGTGGGAGCTGGTGCACAATGCGCAGCTCACCGCCGCGGGCTCCGGCCGGATCGGGGTGGACGCGGCCGGCAACCCGGGATGCATCGTGGAATCACCGCCCAGCTTCGACAAGATTCCGGTGCTGTCGGTGCTGACCTCGATGTTCCTGCATGGAAGCTGGCTTCATCTGATCGGCAACATGCTGTTCCTCGGGGTCTTCGGCAACAACATTGAAGATCGCATGGGCAGGCTGCTCTACCCGCTGTTCTACCTGGTCTGCGGATACGCCGCCGGGTACGGCTTCGCCCTGTTGGAGGGTGGGTCGACGAACACCCTGATCGGCGCCTCCGGCGCGGTCGCCGGCGTGTTGGGCGCCTATCTGGTGCTCTTTCCACGGGCTCGCGTCATCGGCCTGGTCTCCGTCCTGTTCTTTCTGCCGTTCTGGCTGCCGGCCTGGATCGTCCTCGGTTTCTGGTTCGCGTTGCAGTACATCTACTTCACCGGATTCGGCGTCGTCGACAGCGGTACCGTGGCGTACGGAGCACATGTAGTCGGCTTCGCGGCCGGCGCGTTGCTCGTCATGCCGTTCATCAGCCGGCTGCGAGCCGCCGGCCCCGGGACGCCGCTCCGGGTACCCCAGCACGGCTGGATTCGCGGCACGGGGAACTCGTCGGCCCGCCACCGCCGCCCCTACTGAGCGATCCCGGTCTTCCGCGGCCTGACCGTCGCGCAGTCCCGAAGCCGCGAAGGTCCGCCCGGCGGTCAGGCAGTCCAGCGGTCCGGCGTCAGGCCGCCGGCGACCCGCCGGCGATGGAGTCGGGGGTGGTGGAGTCGGCAGCCTGGTCCGCCGCGTCGTCGTCGGAGCCGCCCGTGTCGGCCGCGGATGCCACGGCCGCGGCTTTCCCGGCGGGAACACGACGTCGCAACAGACCGCGCCGGGCTCGCGGACGGCCCGCGTCGGCCGACCTCCGGCCGGGCCGCTTCCGGCCACCCGTCACGACCGGCGCGTCCTCGGCCTCCGCCGCCGCTGCGGGCCCGACAGGCTGTTCCCCGGTTGTCGAGGCGACCTCCGCGGGCTGCGAGTCCACGGCCGGCTGCGAGTCCACGGCGGTCGAGAAGGGGGCCTCGTCCGAGATCGGACCAGTGGCCAACTCGAGCGGCGCCGACGCCTCGCCGCCGACCCTTCCGGTCTCGGTGGCTTCACCGGTCTCGACAGCCTCGGCGGTCTCGGCGGTCGCCTCGGGCAGGTCGGCCGGAGCGGTCTCCTCCGCGACCCGCACGTCGAGAGCGACCGTCCGCCAGCCCTCGAAGACCTCCTGAACGGCGAAGTCCGCGGCGAGCAGAGCGTCACGGTAGCGAACGAACTGCTCGTACGACAGAGTCGGATCCGGCTGCGGTCCCGTCACGACGGGGACCTCGGAGGCCGTCGCAGCGGCGCCCGCGGCGGCGCCCGCGACAACGGCCGTGGTCACCCGACAGGTAACGCACCCGGCGGAATCGGTCGTCTCCGTCAGCGTCCAGGAACGGCTGGCCGCCGCGGCGAGCCGCGGATCCGTGAGCGCCGCGCCGCTGGCCTGCTCCGTCAGAAGCGTCGCGATCCTCGCCGCGACCGTGGTGGTCGCCACGTCGCCCCTACCCCATCGCACGACCGCACGTCCTTTCCCTCGATCTCTGTCTGCCGCTATGGGATCGTCATTAAATAAGTTGATCATTTGATCTGTGTTTGGGGTTCCCCTGTGATTGCCTCGGTACGGTTA
>NZ_CDWTNB010000140.1:7651-10434 GCF_977947065.1 Frankia sp. CgJB1 | reverse complement strand
CGACTGGGGACTCGGCTTCGAGATCCGCGGCAACAAGCACCCGCACTGGACGGGCAGCTCCAACGCGCCGTCGACCTTCGGCCACTTCGGGCAGAGCGGGACCTTCCTGTGGGTGGATCCCGTCGCCCGCCTCGCATGTGTGACTCTTTGTGATCGTGATTTTGGCGAGTGGGCCCAGCGAGCCTGGCCACCGCTGGCGGACGCGATCCTGGCGCAGGCCCCCTCGTGGTCCGCAAACCGCTCGGCGTGACGTGCGAGAAAGGGCGGGGGCGGCGCGGCCGTCAGTGACCGTTTCCGGTCGGATGCCGGTTTCTTCCGAGGGCATTGTCAGCTTTTGGTCATGATCTGGAATCCAGATCTCCTTCCCATGGTCCGCGCGGGACGGCCGTGGCTCATGGGCCATGATGTCGGCATGTTTCCTCGGCGAGACCGATCCCGACGGCCGGTTCCTCACCCGGCGCAGGCAGGCATGGATACGCAGAGTAGCGAGCGTCGCTGCTTTCGTCGGGGAGCCGGTCCCGCATGACTGAGGGGGTGAACGGTCATACCGTCCAGGTTGTCCCGGCCGTTGATCCCGGTGAATCGGTTGTTCCGGTTGATCCGGTCGATCCGGTCGATCCGGTCGATCCGGTCGATTCCGCGGGTCGGGTGGACATCGGCGTGGCGATCGGCATCCCCGAGCCGTACCGCACAGAGCTTCAGGACTGGCGGGAGCGACTCGGCGATCCGAACGCAGCCCTCATCGTCCCGCACGTCACCCTGCTGGGTCCGACCTCCGTCGGGCTCGTGGACCTGCCCGTGATCGAGCGCCACCTCGCGCGGGCGGCGCGGGCGAACTCCCCGTTCACCATCCGCCTGCGGGGATCCGGCACGTTCCGGCCGCTGTCCCCGGTCGTGTTCGTCGCCCTCGCCATGGGTATCCTCCGGTGCGAGAAACTGGCGGCGGTGGTGCGGTCCGGTCCTCTCGACCGGCCGCTCAGCTTCGCCTACCATCCGCACGTCACCGTCGCGCACGACCTCGCCGAGGACGCGTTGGACCGCGCCTTCGATGCGCTCGCCGAATATCAGGCGCAGTTCGAAGTCAACGGGTTCGGGCTGTATGAAAGAGGCGCCGACCTGCGCTGGCGGCAATTACGCTTCTTCCCGTTCGGTCGCCCTGCGCGTGGGCCGGAACCGGTGGGCGGCGGGGGGCGACACGCCACACTCGGATCTCGGGAGTAAGCGCGCGTCGCCGGGGGGACAGTAACGAATGTGGCGGGACCTCGTCAGGCGGTACGGGCCAGTGTCGGGACGGTTTCCGGCACCGCTGTGGCAGTACGCCGGAAACGTCCGTTTCTCGATCACCTCATCCGGGCATATTCCCGCTACACAGCCGACGGCGGTGATCGTCTCGCGGCGTCGGCGACCTACTTTGCGTTCCTGTCGTTCTTCCCGCTGGTCGCGCTGGCCTTCGCGGTCACCGGCTTCGTCGTGGACGCGTACCCCGATGTGCAGGAGAGCCTGACCCGGCAGATCAACGACTATCTTCCGGGCTTGGCGGACAAGCTCGACGTTGCCTCGATTGGCAACGCCAAGGTCGGCGTGGGCATTATCGGTCTTGCCGGCCTCCTGCTCGCCGGACTCGCGTGGATCGACGCGCTGCGGGGTGCTATCCGTCTCGTATGGCACCAGGACATCGACGTTGGCAACATCATCACCCGGCGGCTGCGGGATGTCACGGTGCTCGCGGGACTGGGGCTGACTCTGTTGGCCTCACTCGTCGTGACCAGCCTCTCGACCTCGGCCACCGGGTCATTCCTGAGCTGGATCGGATTGTCCGGCAGCACCGCCGCGGCCTGGGTGACCGGCCTGCTGGCCCTGCTCGTCGCCCTCGCGATCGACACCGCGGTTTTCCTCTATCTGTTCTGGCGGCTGCCGCAGCAGACCGACCGGGTGCGGACGGTCCGGGGTGCGGTGCTCGGCGCCGTCGGAGTCGAGATCCTCAAGATCGTCGGTACCTGGCTGGTCGGGCAGACCATGAGCAATCCGGTGTACGGTACGTTCGCGGTGATCGTCGGGTTGCTCATCTGGATCAACATCGCCATGCGATGGACGCTGTTCGTCGCGGCCTGGACCGTGACGGCGCCCTACAACTCCGACGTCTTCCCCTCCGGTTCGGCAGCCCGGCATTCCGTGGCCGAGGCGGCCGACCACGCGGCGGCGGGGAGCGCGGGTGCGGGATCCGCGGGGCCGGGATCCGCGGGGCCGGCGTCCTACCGGTCGAGCGGCTCGCCGAACCCGGAGGCCTCCCGCCGCCCGGTGTCCGGCTCCCAGACCGGCTCGACGCCGCTCGAGCCGGCTTCATCCGACTCGTCATCGGCGAAGCCATCCTTGGCCGGACCGCTGCGGGTGGCGTCGGAGGGCAGCCCGCGTGGCACGGTGCCCATCCCCGCCCGGGTACGGGCACTCCTGCGCCGCCGCATACCCTCGGGGACATCCAGCAGGTCGGACTGATCAGGTCCGGCCGCCGGCCTCAGCCTCACGGACACGTGTCCGTCGCGCGGTGCGGGCGGCCGACCCGACGGGCGCTCGACGTCCCGGAGGCCCGCCGCCGCGTGCCGCCGCCGGTGCCGACGCACTCGGGCGGCTCGACGGGTGAGCGCGGTGAGCAGGCATGCCACGACGGTGCAGCCGATCGCAATCCAGGTTATCGGGCCGATGCCGCTGCCAGGATCGCCCGCGCGGGCGACTCCGTGCCGCGAGGGGGCTGTTGCCGCGCCGGCGGTTGGCACGATCCCTGGACC
>NZ_CDWTNB010000140.1:0-7626 GCF_977947065.1 Frankia sp. CgJB1 | reverse complement strand
GGCTCGACGGGTGAGCGCGGTGAGCAGGCATGCCACGACGGTGCAGCCGATCGCAATCCAGGTTATCGGGCCGATGCCGCTGCCAGGATCGCCCGCGCGGGCGACTCCGTGCCGCGAGGAGGCTGTTGCCGCGCCGGCGGTTGGCACGATCCCTGGACCCGCCGGGCTGACGGAGGGCCGGTCTCCCGCGGGCCCGCTCGACGCCGGCGCCGTCGCCCTGGGGTTCGCGAGATACCCGACCGGGGTGACCGTGTCGGCGTGCGCGAAACCCCAGTCGAGCAGCGCGCGTGCGTCCTTGCCGTAGGCGGGAGCCGTCCGCAGCAGGGCGACGATGAGGGTGTGGCCGTCGCGGGTGGCCGCGCCGACGAACGTCGCGCCGGCCGCGATGGTGTAGCCGTTCTTCACCCCGATAGCCCCCTCGTAGGAACGCAGCAGGGCGTTGTGGTTCTGGATCTCGAAGCGGGTACCCCCCCGGCCGGCGAGCGAGGCGCGCGGGATCGTCAGGTAGCTCCGCACCGTCGGGTTGTCCAACGCCGCCCGACCGAGCACGGCTAGGTCGTGCACACTGGTGACCTGGCCCGGACTGTCCAGCCCGGTCGGGTCACCGGCGACGGTGTCCGTCGCGCCGAGCGACCTGGCCAGAGCGTTCATCCGCTGCAGCACGGCGGGGGTTCCCCCGCTCGCCTGGACCAGGGCCATGGTCGCGTCGTTTCCGCTGGAGATCAGCATGGCAGTCGCCAGGTCACGGACGGTGTATCCGACCCCCGGCACGAGACCGACCTTCGTGCCGTCCACCCGAGGGGCGTTCTCGTCGACCGTCACGACCCGGTCCGGCGGCAGGCCGGGCAGCACGGTCAGCGCGGTAAGGATTTTCATCGTGCTGGCCGGGAGATCCTGGGCGTGGGGGCGGTAGGCGGCGAGGATGGCGCCGCTTCCCGCGTCCGCGACAAGCCACTCGGCGGCCGTGAGACCGGCCGGGGGAGCGGAGTCGGAGGCGGCGGTGGGTGCCGGTGCGGCGAGTGGGACGGCCGCGGCCGCCGGAACGATCTTCAGGAACGGGGCGAGAATCGCTCCGAGGACCGCCACGGCCACCAGCGCCCGCCCGAGGCTTCCGCGGAGGCGACACGGGTCATGCCGGGGCGGACAGGGGACACGCACCTGTCGAACGCTACTGGGTTTCCCCGTTCCGCAGAAGGGTGGTCACGACCCGTGTCGCGAGTGGGTGTTTCCTGTGGAGGAATCCACTGGTTGCGGCTTTCCCATTGAATGCCAGGAGGAGCCCGTATGGGCAGAGAGGCTATGGTGCCCGTGTGTTGTGAATCCTCTGTTCTTGAGGTGCGTCGTCGCGCTGGCCTCCCGGGTGGGGTCGTCGAGCGTGGTCTCCGGGGTGGGACCGGTGGCGATGGTCGGCGTCGTCTTCCTGTCGGGACCGCCGTTTTCGCGGTTCCCGGTGCGGGTGGCATACCCGGCGTCCGTGGAGCGAGGGAGGATGCCGGTCGTGCTCACACCCGTGGTGTTCCTGCGCTTGTGGTGCTTGGGCCGCCGGGGGCGTTCCGGATTCCCGGCATTCGGCTTGCCCGTGGCGGGTGGGTCCTCGGTCTCGGGGTCGCTCGTTTCCCGGAGGCCACCACCGGCCGTGGACGCCGGCCCGCCGTGCCGTGACGACGATCGTGCCGCGGTTGGCTTCCGTTCATCCGACGCCGTCTGGTGCGGAACGCGAACCGCGTCCCGAACCAGGCTCTCGATGTCGCCGCGAAGAGATTCGAGTTGGCCGGCCAGCTCGCCGCGCACGTACTGCCGGGTCGCCGCATCGCTCTGGGCAAGCCGGAGCGCGGCGATCTCACGCGCGAGAAACTCGGTGTCTTCCCGCATACGTACAGCGGCCGCCCGATCTTCGGCCAGCGAGGCACGGTCACGGTCGTCCTGTCGGTTCTGGGCGAGCAGGATCAACGGCGCCGCGTAGGCGGCCTGGGTCGAGAAGGCCAGGTTCAGCAGGATGAAAGGGTAGGGATCCCACCGCAGCAGCGGTAGCGCGATGTTCAAGGCTATCCAGACGATCACGATACAGGTCTGAATGGCGAGGTACCGCCCGGTTCCCAGGAAACGGGCGATGGCCTCCGCGAAGCGACTGACCGATTCCCGGTCCATGCCCCGGGGGATCAGTGTGACCCGGCCGGAAGCGGGCAGGTCGAGACGCTCGGTGCAGGCACCACGACGTCCCGCGGCCCGTGATGTTGAGATGCTCATGGAAGATCCCCCTCCGCGCGCCCCAGTCACCGCCGGACAGCTGTGAGTGCGCATTCCTCGAGCAGGCCGCGGGCGGCACCGCCACGGCGACCTCTGGTCGACACGACTTCGATCGACCGCACCTGCTTGTGCACTGCTCGCGGCCCATGCGACTGCCGACCCGGACGGATCAGGGAAGCCCGGCCGGGACAGGGTGGATCCGCGCTACCGGCACGAACCGATCGGGCCGGGAGATCGCGGTGACCATCGATTCCCGAGCCGGAGACGCCGTCGCCGACGGCACGGCTGCACCGGACAGGAGGGCCGTGCGTCCGAACAGGCCGGACTTCCGAACAGTGCCCCGGGCGTCGTCTACCCGGGTTCCGTGGACGCGGGCCGGGCGCGACGGTGCGCGCTCATCGGCCCGGGATTCAGCGCTGGCTGACGTCCACGAGCAGGAAGCGGCCTTTACTGGAGCACCCGCCAGGACTCACAGCGGCCACCTCCTCGCGCTGGTCCTCCTTAGAGGATTTTTCGGGGGCTTGTCAAGGATAACCGCCGGAGTTGTTCCCTAACCCACTGGGGCACCCGTGATATCGGTCGCGATGACGTCACCCGAAGCGGGGACCGTCACCGTGGCGCGGGTGGCGCGGGTCCCGGCGCGGGCGCGGGCGTCCCACTCCTCGGCGGGCCGCGCGCTCGCCTCGGCCAGGGTCTGCCAGAACGCCGAAGGAGCATCGGCGAGCGCGGCAAGGCGCAGCCTTCGCAACAGCATTCCCTCGTCTGGTTCGATCCGGCGCCCCCGGATGTCGTCGGCCCCCTCCATCGCTCCCTCCCGTCATCCCGCCGTCTTGCCCGTCTTGCGTATCCCTTGCGCATCCTCCGTGTCGGTGCCGCCCGTGACCAGACCGTCGTCCGGGAGAGGTCGGTGTTGTGCGGGACAGGCCGGTGTTGCGCGTAATCGGTCCGACCTTTACCGCAAAGTGCTCCCGGGCAGCGGGGGAAGCGCGGATACTGATCAAAGCGGCGGGACGGCGGAGGAGTCGCGCGAGATGATCTATCGTGGGTAGGCCCGTCTCGTTGATCGTGCGGCATGACGGGCCTTCGTGGTCAGCCTGGTCCCCGCAGTGCCCAGGGCTGGCGATGGCCCAGCCGTCCGCCGCGGAGCTGCGGGCCGCGTTGCCCGACGTCCTCGCGTGGTACTTCGGTGAGGACACCGACACCGACGCGCAGATCCACGTCGAGCGGAGGCTGTGCGGTGGCGTCGTCGTCCGGATCGCCCAGGATGCGCAGCTGTGGGAACGTCAGCTGGTCGCCGACCGGCTGGGCGAGGCCTTGGCCGCCGGGGACCAGGCGGCGCGGCTGCGTGCGGCCCCGGGTAACGCAGCCGGTGAGATGATCTATGTCTGCGCGCTGCAGTCGGACCGCGTCTCCTGGCTGACGGGCCAGCTGGAGGACGAGAACGACGCGGTCGTGGCCACCCTCCCGGTGGCCGAGACGATGCTGTGGACCATGCGGTTCGGAGCGGCCCACAGCGGGGCCGGGGAATCGGTCCAGCCGCCCGCCTACCGCCCTGAGACGACGTTCAGCGAGGTGATGCGGACCTTCGCCGGGCCGCTCCAGCACCTGCGAGCGTGAGCCGCGGGACATCGAAGGCCATAGTCGTCGGATCGTGGTTCCTGATCGCGGCCGGTGTCTGAGCGTAGGGTAGCTGGCCGAATTTGTAAAATATTCACTTATGGCCTAGGTGCTGTGGCGGTTGCGGCGGTCGTGACAACAGGAGGGTGGGCACTCGGCTTCGGCCGCGGATCCATTCTTCGACACCGCCGTCGGGGTGCCCGGCGACACGCAGCAGATCATGGTGGAGGGTCGCGAGTGGTCGGTTGTGGATTGGTGCGTGGTGCGCGACGCGGTTGCGGAGCCGAACGAGGCTGTCGACGGGGTTGTAGATCCGGGTCCGTTGTGCCGGGCGAAGGTTCGGGAACGCGCGGCGGAGTGCGGGAGTCCACAGGGTTCCCTCGTATCGCCTGGTCAGGAGGTAGCGCCAGAAGCCGAACGTCAGCTCGGCAATCATCCGACCAGGCGTGATGACCTTCCCGTCGCGCCGCAACCTGACGTAGGCGTCGGCGATGTCCTGCCGTCGATGGGCTTCGAGGATGCCGGCCGGGTCGTCGTACCACTGGCCGGGCCTTCGCTGGCGCTGATGCCAGAGAGTGAGCTGGTCGTGCAGGGCGTTGCGCAGGACGATCTCGAAGAGCCCGAGGACCTCGTGGAACGCGGCGCTGATGCTGCTGTTCCACTCGTACAGGGCCACTGCCCGCTCGAGGTCGTGGTTGCAGACCCGTTCGTACGGATCGAGGCGTTCGGCGCTCAGCCTGCGCCGGAGCTGGACCGCGAGGGCGTGCGACGGGGTCACGGCGTTCGACATCGGGTTACCGGTCTTCTAGACTTTCGAGGTGGACACCCCGGATGGCCTCTACCGCTCAGGCGGCATGCCCCCCGGGGTTTTGTCTGTCCGCCCACCTTAGGGCGATCTACGTGGCCGAACTCGCGCCCCCACACGAAGACCGCGGCTCGCCGCCGGTGGGGTGACTGGAGTCGAAGCGCGCGTCCTGGTTCCTGATCGCGGTGGGTGTGTGGACGTGGGCCATCTGGCCAAACTTGTAGAACATTCACTTATGACCTAGGTACTCCCCGGGGCCGGGAGTGGTCTTGTGTCTCTCGTGTGTACCCGGGCCGTTAGAGATCGTTTCCGCTCGTATGGTCGACAGAGGTCTGGTCGATCATGTCGAGGGGGTGACGGTGAGCGCTTCGCCAGGAGTGGTAGGGACGGCTAGGCTGATCTCCATGGAGCGAGCGGCGCGGCTGACGGCTGTCGTCACGCATGAGGGCGACTGGTACGTGGCACGGGCTCTGGAGGTCGAGGTGACCAGCCAGGGAGCCAGCGTCGAGGAGTCGCTGGCAAATCTTCGCGAGGCGCTGGAGCTGTACTTCGAGGACCAGCCGTTCCCCGTGACCGCTGCGGACGGTCCCATCGTCGCTCCGCTGGACATCCGCCTGTCGGCGTGACGCCCGCGCTGCCTCGGGTCTCCGGGGCGAAGGTGGTGAAGGCTCTGGGGCGTGCCGGCTTCGAGGAGGTCGCCACGCGTGGCTCGCACTGCAAGCTGAGGCACAAGGAGAACGCCCGGGTCGTGATCGTCCCGCTTCACCGGGAGCTGGCGACGGGCACGCTCGCCTCTGTTCTGCGTCAGGCGGGCATCGAGGCGGAGGAACTTAGGACGTTGCTCACCTGAGCTGCGCGTGGTTCTGGGTGCAAGCTGGGTGGGTGACTCTGTCGAAGCGTGTTTCCTGGTTCCTGATCGCGGTGGGTGTGTGGACGTGGGCGATCTGGCCGAATTTCCTTCGGAACGTGTGGAAGGATGATCGTTCCTGGGACGACGGCCCGACCGGCTTCTTCACGGTGCACTTGGTCCTGACCGTCGTCTCCCTCGTAATCGGTTCCGTCGTTGGCTGGCTCGGCATCCGCGGCGCACGCGCCGTCCGCCATGGCGATACCGGTGATGGTGCCTCATCCAGGAAACTGATCAATTCGGGTCGTTGACATGGTGAAAGCGGCGGCAGTCTTCGAAACCGCTCCATGTCATGATCGACTCTACGCCGTGTGATCCTCCTGGCTTCAGAGCATGCCCAGCCGCGTAGCCATGCCACCAGCGTGGCACGGCTACGGACCAGTTTCGCAGATCAGATACCAGGGATGACGGGCCATGGTCATCTCGCCGCCTCCGAACTCGCCGATACCACGCCGCGGACCATGCGGGCAGAGGGGCCGCGACGTAACGGCCGCCTAGGGGGACGGCCGCCGAGTAGCCGGCCGTCGCGTAACGAGAACCGCCACCGAGGTGGATGCCACATCCGCCACCCAGCAGGCCACGACTTCACTATTTGTTGGGAACTTGGCCGTTTCGTTGTGGCACGCGGCTAATCTTGATGGCTCATACCTCGCCCAACGACTGAGTGGATAGACGGGCCACCGCTACCAGCAGCGGGGCTCTTCCCGAACCCCGGCCCTTCCTCCGGAGGAGGGGGTCCGCCGCCGGCGGTGGGCGCCGGGGGTTCCCGCGCGACACGGTGTCAGCCGACCTGCTCGGTGGGCCACATGAGTAGTTCGTTGATCGCGACCCGCCGCGGCCGGGTGACGATGTAGGCGACGGCGTCCGCGATGTCCTCGGACTGCATCGGCTCGATGTCGGCGATGCGGCGCATGACGATATTCCGGATCTCCTCGCGGATGTGGGACGTCAGCTCGGTCTCGACGGAGCCCGGTTCGACCACCGAGACGCGCACGTGCCGGGCGGTGACCTCTTGGCGCAGCGACTCGGTGAACGCGTTCACCCCGAACTTGGTGAGGTTGTAGATGCCGGCGCCCATGGTGGCGTGCCGCCCCGCCACTGAGCTGATGTTCACCAGGTCCGCGACCTGGCGGGGGCCGTCGTCCGCGGCAGTGAGCAGATGCGGCAGCGCTGCATGGGTAACGTACAGCAGGCCCTGCAGGTTCAGGGCCACCATCCGGTCCCACTCCTCGGTCGGCGCGTCGAGGATCGGCCCGGGCAGCATGATCCCAGCGTTGTTGACGACGGTATCGAGCCGACCGAGCTCCGCCACGGTGCGCTTCACCGCGTCGACGGCCTGGGCCTGGTCGGTGATGTCCAGCGGGAGGGGGAGGGCGGTGCCGCCGGCGCCGGTGATGTCGGCGGCGAGGCGCTCGAGCCGGTCGCCGCGCCGCGCGACCAGCGCCATCGCGGCGCCGTGCCGGGCCAGCTCGCGGGCGGTCGCCTCACCGATGCCGCTGCTCGCACCGGTCACCAGGGCAACGGTGCCGTCCAGCCGTTCGCTCATGTGGTCCAGCCGTTCGCTCATGTGTACGCGCTCCTGAGTCGTGGGCGAAGTCGCCGGGTCGGTCAGCGTGGTCAGACGCCTTACCCAGAGCGGCTGGAAGGCGGTGTCGCGGCCGGCCGCACGAACCGGTGGAACCCGGCGACAGGCACTGTCCGGTCATGCCGGGCGAAGCTTACTGGAACGATATCGCTTCCGTGGACAGCGAAGTCGAGATTCCCCGTCCATAGGGAAGGATCGTCATGGGGTCAGCTCGCCGGACGGCTGGGGGTCACTACGTGTCCATTCACGGGTGCGTGACGGCGGTCCGCTGAGCTGGGCGTTTGCGCTGGGGTTACACGTGGTGGCTGTTGCTTGATCGTGGCTGTGGGGCGTGGATGATCTGGTCTTGTGGCTGGCCCGTCCGTGTCGTGGGAGTCGCGTCTGGCGGCTGCCGAGGCGCGGGTCGAGGAGTTCGCGGCGACGAACGCGCGGCCGTCGTCGTCGTCCGGATACATGAGCCCGTGT
>NZ_CDWTNB010000139.1:0-10718 GCF_977947065.1 Frankia sp. CgJB1 | reverse complement strand
GGGCAGCACCCGGGTGGCCCTCGTGCCCGCGGCGGCCGCCAACGCCCGGCCGGCCGCGAGCGTCTCCGCCGGGCTCGCCCCACCGACCTCGACGAACAGCCAGCCGGTGCCGGCGGGAAGCTCCGGTACGGCCCGCGGTCCCCGGTGCCGGCGCACGATGTCGACCAGGCGCGCGTCCATGCCCTCCACCGCCAGCGGAGCGTGCGGGAACAGCAGCGGCACGGCGTCCGCGGCGGCCGGCATGTCCGGATAGCCCAGCACGACCATCGCGGTCGCGGCCGGTCGGGGGACGAGGCGGACGGTCGCCCCGAGCACGACCACGCAGGTGCCCTCGGAGCCCACCAGTGCCTTCGCCAGGTCGCCGCCGCGTTCGGGCAGCAGGTGCTCCAGCGAGTAGCCGGAGACCTGGCGGGGGAACCTGCCGAGTTCGGTGCGCAGGACCGTCAGGTTGGCCCGGACGAGGTCGTCGAGCCCGGGGACTGCCGGATGCCCGGAGCCACCCGGGCCGACCCGCAGCCGACGTCTCGTGCCGTCGAGCACGTCGAGGTCGACGATGTTGTCGGCGGTCCGGCCGTAGGCGATCGCCCGTGCGCCGCAGGCGTTGTTGCCGATCATGCCGCCGATGGTGCAGCGGGCATGGGTGGAGGGATCCGGACCGAATCGCAGCCCGTGCCGGCCAGCCGCCGCCTGGAGGCTGTCCAGGATGACCCCGGGCTGCACGCTCGCGGTGCGGGCGGCCGGGTCCAGGGAGATGACGCGGTGCAGGTGGCGGCTGAGATCCATCACCACCCCGGGGCCCACGGCGTTGCCCGCGATGGAGGTGCCCGCTCCCCGGGTGGTCAGCGGGGTCGCGGTGGACCGGCAAACCGCCACGATTGCCAGGATGTCCTCGACCTCCCGGGGGAACACCACGACCGCGGGTGGCACCCGGTAGTTCGAGGCGTCGGAGGAGTACTCGGCCCGGCGCCGGGCCGAGGCGTCGACCATGGGCCGGACCGCTCGATCATGATCCACACTGGTGCCAGCGACCATCGACCCGGCCGTGGTCGGTCGCTCCCCGAGCGCCGCCCGCAGCATCCGGGCCAGCTCCGCCCGGTCCCCGGCCCCTGTTCCGATCCCGGCCCGGTCACCGAGACGCCGAAACTGTTCGACCCGCACGCGACGCTGCTCCCGCTGCACCCCACCATCCTCGCCACGGGCCGGGCCGGCCGCACCGGATCGGCCTGCCACTGTGGATCTTCAATGAGATCATCCTCCCGGAACCCGGGCACGGCACGGTCGGTGGCCTCCTTCGGCCGCTCACTGATGTTGACCATGCCGACGATCCTGCCCCCTGGTCACAGTGCTGCACGACTGGTTGACCCACCCAGTCCAGCCCTTGGGCAGCATGATCTCCAGCTCGGTTCGCAGTTCCCCACCGTCCTGCAGGCGACTCCACTTGTAGATCGTCTCGTGGGACACGCGCATGCTCTCGTCATCGGGGAACTCCTTACGCAGTCTCTCGCTGATCCGTTTCGGGGACCACTCCTCGTCCAGGCCCGCGTTGACCTCGTCGCGCAACGGCGGCGACGCGACGAGTTTGCGTTCCTTCGGACGCGCGCGCACCGCGTCACAACGCGCCTGCGCGTCCGCCGCCCAGTATGCTTCCTCGCCGCCGTTACGCTCGATCTCCCGTGAAATCGTCGAGTGATGCCGGCCGAGCATCTTCGCGATGATCCGCGCCGATTGGTTCCGACCCAGCTCTCGGGAAATTACCTCCCGCTCCTCGATTGTCAACTGCTCCCGCCGGCCCATCCACCATCAGTCCCTCGGCTCCACCATCCAGTCCCTCGACGCCAAAGCGATCATCATATCGAGACGTTGCTACGCCCATTTGACCCCGCCATGTCCATGGTAGACCGGTCAGCGCGCCTGGGCCCGTACAAGCAGATACTCAGCGTCGAGCTCGACCCGGTCCGCCACCACGGAATCCTCAGTGAAACAGCTCTCGATCTCCTGTCGCAATTCCCGCGCGGCCGGTGGGTCCAGCGAGATCAGGGCGGCGACGTGGGGCGGGGAGTAACGGAGGAAGAAGTCCGCGGCGGCCGCCGCTGTCGGGAAGGAGTACCTGATACACGCGGATATGCACTCGATGTCGTGAAAGTAGGGCGTGAGCCTGGGGAGCACGACGTCGCGCACTCCCCACTCATTGGGCTCGGGCAGGCTCTCGGGGAGGGGGAGGCGACGCTTTATGATCGCGTTGAGCCGGCCCATGAACCCGGTAGGGGTGAAGTTCGCCAGGCCAACCTGGCCGCCGGGCCGCAGCACTCGGTGGACCTCGGCGGTGGCCGCGTCGGGTCGCGGTGCGAACCAGATGCCGCAGGCGGAGAGAGCCACGTCGCAGCTGGCGTCCGACAAGGGAAGGTCCTCGGCATCGCCTTCGAGGACGGTGATCTCCAACCCGGCCTCCTGGGCCCGGGCCCGGGCCAGCTCCACCATCCGCGGCGTGATGTCGACGGCGGTGACCAGCGCGCCCCGTCGGCCCGCGGCCATCGCTACGTTCCCGGTGGCGGTGGCCACGTCGACAACTCGCTGGCCCGCCCGCACTCCGGCCCAGTCGCACAGCGCTTCGGCAATGGGTAGCTGCCGGTCGGCGATCAGCTGGTAGTCCCCCATAGTCCAGATGATCCGACCGCGATTCTTGACGCCATGTGGGTCATCCGTCGTCATGGCATGCCTCCCGTCGATAGAGTGAGCGTTCCGTGATGTCGCGTGGCGGCTGAGCTGCAGGGCAAGGAAGAGTTATCGCGCGTCTCGTGACGAAGCTGAACAAGCATCACTCCTCCACCGAACGGGCCGGCAGTTCCATTGGGCTCCCTCTCAAGACAGTGCTCACGAGCACAGACGACATTCGGTCAGCGCGAAAGGCGTCGAGGCAGAGATGACACGAGGTCGTTGAGGATTCTCGTCCACCGCGAACGCGACCGCGTCATCTGCCTACCAGCTTCTCCGAGACGACACGGCGTACCGCTTGCGCTACCTGCTCGACGTCAAGCAGTGTCTGCCGCTCAAGGGGCGGTCTAAACGGTGTCGGTACATCTGCAGCCGTCACTCGTACCGGAGCCGCCATCAGCCGCCAGAAGCGCTCCTCGGCGAGCGAGGCGACAAGCTCGCTCGCGAAGCTGCAGGTGCGGGGTGCCGGATCGACGACGACGACCCGGCCAGTTTTCTCAACCGAAGCGTTGATCGTCTCGTAATCCAATGGAACGAGCGAGCGCGGGTCGACGACCTCGACCGAGATCCCCTCTGTCTCAAGCCTCTGCGCAGCAGCAAGAGCGACTCTGACAGCACCGGCGATCGCAACCACCGTCACGTCAGTCCCCTCACGCTTTATATCCGCCGAGCCAAGTGGAATCACGTAGTCTTCATCCGGGACCGGGCCCCGCATTTCGAACAGCGTAGCGTCCCTGAACAGCAGCACCGGATCGTCCTCACGAATCGCTGCCGTTGTCAGCCCCTTCATGTCGTACGGAGTGCTCGGAGCGACGATCTTCAAGCCCGGGCTGTTGGCGAACAGCGCGAACGGACGATCCGCGTGATGGGCGGCTTCCGAATTACCATAGAAGACTGGCACAAGCAGCAGTAGCGGTACCTTCGCCTGCCCACCCGACATATAGCGGATCTTCGCCGCCTGATTCACTATCTGATCCATCGCCGAGTACAGAAATGTCGAGCACGCCATATCGATCACCGGACGGATACCTGTCAATGCTGCCCCCACGCCGACACCGACGGAAGCCGCTTCCGAGATCGGTAGATTCCGAATACGCTCCTTACCGAACTCATCAACAGGGAAACGGCCATACAGGTTGGCCCGCAAATCCTGAGCCATAAAGAACACCGACGGATCGTGGCGCATCTTCTCAGCAATCGCCGCAAGAGTCGCATCGAAATACGTCAGCTGTGTCGTTTCCCGCACCTCAGTGCCCATCACCGGCTCCTGATCGCAATCGGGTTGACGAACACGTCCTCCACGTCCTCGAACGCCTCACCGGACTCGGGAAGTGGGCTTTCCTGGGCAAAACGGATAGCTCCCTCCATCTCCCTGGCCACCTCGGCTTCCAGGTGCACAGCATCCTCGCCAGTCAGTACCCCACGGCTACAGAGCTCTTCCCGGAACAACACGATCGGATCCAGCGCCCGCCACTCCTCCACCTCCTCTGGCGAGCGGTAGCGCGGCAAGCTCCCTTGCGAGTCGACGACCTCGACGTGCTCACGGAAGCGATACGTCTTCGCATCAACCAGGCTCGGCCCGCCTCCGGAACGAGCACGCGCCGCCGCCGCCGAAACCGCCGCATACACCGCCAGCACATCCTGACCATCAACGCAGGCGCCCGGCATCGCATAGGCCGCCGCCCGGTCGGCGACATTCTCCACTGCCATAACCTCCTGAATTGGGGACGTTACCGCATAACCATTGTTCTCGCAGAGAAAAACCGTCGGCACAGCCCAAATCGCCGCCAGATTCAACGCCTCGTGAAACGGACCAGCGTTCGCAGCGCCATCACCAAAAAATCTCAAACATACCTAACCTGTCTCGCGCATCTTCGCGCTCAATCCTGCTCCAACCGCAATCGGCAAACTCCCACCAACAATCCCCGACTCACCAAGGCTGCCCACCGAGAAATCCGTCAGATGCAACGACCCACCCTTGCCCCGGCAGACTCCTGTTGACTTCCCAAGGAGCTCAGCCATCAACGGACCAAGTTGCGAACCTTTACCGATCAAATGGCCGTGCGACCGATGATAGCCGATCATATAGTCATCGCCGCGAAGAGCCATACACGCCCCAACAGCCGCGGCCTCATGCCCGATCGACGTATGAAGCCATCCAGGAAGCAAACCCTTCGCCTGCAACTCAATAGCACGCTCATCGAAGTGTCGAATACGCAGCATACGCCGCTGCATCTCGATCAAACTCTCACTGCTCAGAGTCTCATCTATAAGAGACTGGCCTATTTTTTCCCGGGCCGATTCCATAACCCCGATCCTATCTCTGTCTTCTACCGTTATGGCCATGTTCGGATGGGCGAATGAAAGGTTGGCAAATCAAGCTAAGGATTCGGAATGAAATAACTTGTTCACTTCGGGGTCCTTGCGAGCCCGTGACCTGCGAAGACGCATATTGGCTTGCATTAATTACTTCATTACGAATTCTAATGCGACAGACCCAGTAGCAGATCGGCGTAGGACATGGGGATGTCGGGTTCGGCCTCCAAAGCGAGTGATCGTCGGTGTCGCCGATGAATAATATCGGCCTGCATGCCAGGTATAACGGCTGTTTCGAGCTCAACGAACGCGCCTAGTCCGACAACCTCGTCAAGATGAACGATAGTCGAGTCGAGTCTCCATTCCTCCCGGGTCTTGACCACGTCGACCAGCACTCCCAGCAAAGCCCCAAAGACGTTCCTGCACGAATCGGTATCGGTGACGTCGGTTGTGATGTATATGCACCGCCGGTCGGGCCCCTGATGTCGGTGGTATGCGACCAGTTGTGCGGCGTCTACGGACACCCGAAGTTTGAGCCAACCGACCGGTACCTGGAAGTAGGTATCGCGTTGATGCACGAATGTATCGAGAGACCCACCCGCGTCGGTCAGCCGCTTCCGAACCTCAGTCAAGCCGGCACATCGGATCTTCGTTTCGAACAGCTCTGGCATGGTCACTAATCCGGTCTGGTGCGTGCGATCTCCAGGCGTACTGGACCGCGTACGAAAAAAGACTGTCCATAGTCGATGGTGGTGACGACGTAGTCAGGAACGAACGATAGCAACTGCTCCAGAGCCAGGCGTGCCTCGACGCGTGCGAGCGGAGCGCCGAGACACAAATGGATTCCATGACCGAATCCGAGGTGCCGATTGGGTGAGCGAGTAATATCGAACCGCTCTGGATGGGGGAAGCGGATGGGATCGCGGCCTGCCGCAGCGGTCAAGACCCAGACGGTTTCGCCGGGCAACAGGGAGACCGCACCGATCGCGGTATCCTCGGTCACCGTTCTGGGGTCGAACTGCGCCGGTCCACTGAACCGGATAACCTCCTCCACGGCAGCTCCGGTGAGTGAGCGGTCGGCAAGCAGAGCACGGCGCTGGTCGTGATGCGCGGCGATCAGAACAATCGCGTTGGCGATCAGCTTGGCCGTGGTCTCGGTACTCGCCATAAGGAGTAGTACACAGGCGGCTACGACCTCCGGTCTGGTCAGGGTTCCCGTGCGGTGGGCTGCCAGCAGGTGCGCTAGCAGGCTGTCCTCGGCCGGCGCCTCACTGGCCAGTCTGCTGCGGGTATAGTCTGCCAACGCCATCCCCGCGCTCACCGCATTTCGGTAGAGTGCCGCGGCCGTTGGCTCGGTGTCCGCCAACACCGCGGCAACGCTGCCGACGGCCATCTCCTGTGTCCATCGAATGACCTGGCTGCTGTCCGACTCCGGGACGCCCAGGATCCTGCAGGTGACCAGGGCGGCGAGTGGGAACGCCACGCCAGTGAGCACGTCAATGGGTTCCCCGTCGCGTAGTGGCTCCCGCAGAGCGGCGAACACATCCTCGACAGTGGCGCGGACGAGCGGCTCCCAGCGCGCCACGGCGCGTACTGTGAAGCAGTGGCGCAGCACGGAACGTAGCCGGTCGTGGTCAGGTGGATCGCTGCCCAGCATGGTGGCTGCACCGTCGTACCACGGTCCGAATTTCTCATCGGCGAGTACTCGCGAGGAGTAACGGGAGGGATCCCCGAGAATCGCCACTGCGTCATCGTATCCAGTCACCATCCACACGTCGGCCAATCCGTTATAAACACACCTGCCGAGCAACCGGATTCGTTCATAGACCGGAAACGGGTCGGCGACCACCTCCGGCGACATGAAGTTGATGTTCAGTACGGGTGTTCGGGGGGTCGTAGTCACGCCGGGACCTTTCCGAGCAGAATCATGTACTCCAGGTCGATACGAATGCCGTCAGATGTCATCGATGACCTTGTGGTGAGCCGTTCGACCTCGGCGGTGATCTTGTCCACCTGTGCAGGATCTAGGATTCGGAATGAAATAACTTGTTCACTTCGGGGTCCTCGTGAGCCCGTGACCTGCGAAGACGCATATTGGCTTGCATTAATTACTTCATTACGAATTCCTAGACCACTGCAGGCCGCGATATGGGACGCGGAGTTGGTGAATAAGAACTCTGTGGCAGCCCCAGCGGACGCGAAGTTCCACGAGACGGTCGCGGTGAATGTCATCACGTCGGTGAAGTGTTGTTCGAGCCGGGTGATGGCCACTGCTTCGTTGGCCCAGTCGTTGCGCTCCGGAACACCGTCCGGCAGCGGTCGATAAGCCTTGATAATCTCCTCGACCTGGCCAAAGTAGCTTCCAGGCGTGAATCCGGCTAGCCCCACGACACCCCCGGGCCGCAGTACCCGGCGTGCTTCCGCGATAGCGATATCCGGTCACGGCGTCCAGCACAGCCTTGCCGGGTTGAATGTCAGCGCTCTGGCACAGGTGTTCAGCGATCGGCATTACGCGTGTGGCAAGTTTAGCGTAATCTCCTTGTGCCCAGGTCTCGCGAACATAGTCCTTGTATGCGGCGGCGACGGTTTCCCTTATCATCGGATACCTTCCGTGATCGCATTTATTGTATGGCGTCAAAATCCGTCAGCGCCTGGACAACTTGATGCAGCAGGGATATCGGCGCGGCGGTGAACTGAAGTAGTGACGCGAAGCCTACGCAATCTGCATGAGAACGGACAATCACGCCTTTCCTGATGAGATGCTCTTTGAGACAGCGTGCATCGTCCGGTTCGCCGACATCCACGGTGAGAAAGTTGGCGTCACTTGGCAACGGCGAAATGCCTTTCTCCATGCCGGCCACCTGGCCGGCAAGCCACTCGCGCCCGTCGACGATGTCTTTCCGGATCGAGTCGAGCTCCTTCTTGTGGTTACGGCACATTTCAAGTGCCACCCAGGCAGTAACGCCGGACACAGCGCGAGCCCGACCCCATTTGCGGAGGTACTCTACAATCGATGGCGCGCCGATGGCGTAACCTAGACGCATCCCGGCCAGCCCGGCACTCTTGGAAAACGATCCGATCCGTACCACGTTGTCACATCCGCAGAAGTGCCGGGGTCTGTCTTCCCCACGAAAGGCTTGATAACATTCATCGATCACGAGCAGATTTCCATGATGATCGGCCACCGCGGCAAGGGCCATCATGGCCTCTTCGTCGAGGGACCTGCCCAGCATGCCGTGCGGGTCCGTCACGACGAGGACGGTCGACGGCCTGCGTTCCATCGCCCGCATGGCGTCGTCCACCACGAAGGACAGCTCGCCGGGCCGCGGCAGCCAAGGAAGAACGTTGATGCCTCGCAGTTGGGCGTGATACCGGTAGGCCGGATAGGTGGGATCCTGCAGGATCAAGGAGCCTGGTCTGGCGGCACACGCGTCGATGATCACTCCTATCGCGTCGTCGGATCCGGGGAAGATCTCCAATTCCTCAGGAGAGCAGTCCACAACATCGGCCAGTTCGGTGATGAGTTCTGAGTAGATCGGGTATCTGGTCGCGGCCGTCGGTGGAATTTTCTGCAGCACCGTGGCCATCAACGGATCGAGCGCTGGGTGGATCAGTTCGTTGCGCGAGAGGTCCAAAACATTGCGGGGATGGGAGCACCGTTCAGGAGCGGCCAAGCTGCTTAGCCGCGGGTCGAGGTACCACTGGTCCGACGTCGTGAAACCGGTCATTTCTCGGCCACCGCCTTGTCTGCGAAGTAACTGCCTAGGCAATGGCCGATGAAGCGCTCCACGCATCGACGTTTACGGCGAGCTTCAAGGTCACGGCCCGAAGCAAGCGAGTGCGCTACTTTGACGTCGGTTTCCTCGTGGCAGCGCAAGTAATCTGTCGCATAATGCAGCCCGCTGAATGACACCGATCCGCCAGTGTCGATATTCCACTCGTGTACAGCCAATGCCATCTGTGCCAGCTCGTTGTCTATCGTCCGTGCGCCTAGCAGTCGCGCGACCTCACGCTGGGCGTGATTCTCCTCCAGCACCGTCGGCACCGATATATGGAGGCCACTGTCCAGCGCCGGAACTCGATCGAGAAGCAGGTTCGGCGGCCCGTCCGATATCTGGCGCACCCGTACGCCGGAGAGCAACCCGTATCGCGAGGGCACGAAAAGTCTGTTGTAGATATCCTTCGGTTCGTCGAGCGCCCCCAACTTCCCTACATAAATGATCTCGCGGACACCCAATTTGCAGCATTGCCGCGCCAGCCGGCCACCGATAGATCCCCAGTAACTGAACCGCACTCCCAGCAAGGTGATTCGCCGGCCCCTTGGTCGACTGAAGGTCGAGGCAACATAATACGATTTCTCCTGATGTCCGATACGGTAATAACCAGCATCACTAAGAATGTCGGAAAGCAATTCAATCTTGCCGAATACGACAGTTTCAGCACCGTTGACGAGCGATTCATTAATCCCCGTCCATTCGGCGATTGAATGCTCCGCATCCGGATAATACCACACCCGCAGCAACTGCTCGGTATGGCGAGTATACCGGTTCATCACGTGTGCGACAAGGCTGGCGTAGTGAATCACGTAGTCACGTCCTGGAGGCACCGCTATACATAGCACCTCCCGGCCGTAAGGATCGTGTGCTTTGAACAGTTCGGGCCGCACGCCGTTAAGTATCTTGTCTGGCTGCTGATTCGAGCCGAGCGGCTGTTGCACCCGTCGACCCAACGCCGTGGCAACCAAAGTGAAATGGGCCGGGTACACACCGTGGACCTCGATGGGCATCCTCCGCGCGACCGCTCCGCGAATCAGCTCGGTCGAAACTCGCTGATTAACGTAAGGATCAAGGTCTTCTGCCATCGTGTGGTCGCTCGGTCGAGCCATGGGTACCCGGTTCGTCGGGTATCTTTCCCGCCGAGAGTAGATGGTGATCAGCGAGGCATCCATCTTTATCTGTGCCTCCTGCCAATCCGGTCCCTGCCGGATTGGCAGGAGGACAACCCATTCGGTCCATTCGGTCAGAGTCTGTTTTAGATCTTCTTGTGTGTACGGAGCGCGATGGAAGGCTGGTGTGGATGTTGGTGGGGTTGGGGTGGGGGTGAGGGCGGCGGGGGCTGGCCGTGGTAGGTACATACCGGTACTGGTCGGGTCTGGGCGACGCCGGGTGGGTGGTTGCCGAAGCGGTGTTGCCGCCGGTGCCGAGGGGCGGCCGGCCCGGGGCGGGCCCTCGCCGGGGCATCGTGGGCGCCTTCCGGTACGTGGCCTGCAACGGGATCGTGTGGCGGGCGCTGCCGGCGGGCTTCCCGGCGTGGCGGGCGGTCTGCGGCTTCTTCGACCGGTGGAAGGACAAGGGCGTGACCGCCAGGGTCCAGGGCGCGTCGCGGGGCGGGGTCTGGCCCGCGGGGGTCATGGACCATCCTGAAGGCCACCGTCGAGACCGCCCGGGAGACGAGACCGCCCGGGAGAACCCCGGCCGGAAAATCTCCGGGGCCCTGGCCCTGCCGGGACGAGGGGTGGTCGAACGCACCCTCGGCTGGCTCACCGCTCACCGGCGGCTTGCCCGCGGCTCCCGCGGCTATGGACGTCATCCCGCCACCTCCGAATCGTTCATCCACATCGTTCATCCGCTGGGCGATAGTCCGTCCAAGCTCTTCCGGCCGGGAGGCTTTGCCGCCCTTCCAAAAACGCT
>NZ_CDWTNB010000138.1:0-10847 GCF_977947065.1 Frankia sp. CgJB1 | reverse complement strand
AGACCTAGGCAGGCCGGCAGGAGCGCGGTCAGGGGGAGGGGGAGCGCGGGCAGGCCGTCGACGCTCGTGCCGTTGAACTCCTTCGACGCGCAGTAGGCGGCGAACTCCTCGTCGGTCTTGCGGTCGAAATACTGGGCGTGCAGTGGCCGTTCCTCGCGGTAGTCCATGAACGGGACGGCGTACCCGCAGCTGTCGCTGATCCGTTCCGCCGCGACGAGGATGACGGCGCGCAGCCCGGCGGCGCCCGCCTGCTCGGCGTCGAAGTGGGTGAGCAGCTCGGGGAAGCGGGGATCGTCCCGGAAGACCGGTTCGCCGCGGCCGTGCACCCGCACGATGGTCGGTGGCCCGGTGAAGGCGCACCACATCAGGGTGATCCGGCCGTTCTCGCGTAGGTGGGCGATGGTCTCCGCGTGGCTGCCGCCGAAGTCCAGGTAGGCCAGGGTCCGTTCGTCGAGCACGGCGAGCGTGCCGGCCCGACCCTTCGGGGAGATGTTCACGCTGCCCTGGGCGGACAGCGGCGCCGACGCCACGAAGAAGATCATCTTCTCCTCGATGAACGCCCGGAGCCGACCGTCGATGCGCTCGTAGGTCTTTCCCATCCCCTCAGTATCGGCCTCGTCTCGACAGCGTTACATCGTTTTCCGGCTGGCCGGAATCCGACCGGCCGGGGAGATGCGGGCCGGCATGACGAAGAAGACCGAATGTTGACCCTCCACGGCCGGATCGGATGGGGCACAGTGGCGAAATGGACCCGAGACGTGATCCGGCGAGGCTCAGCCTCGCCAGCTACCCTCTGAGCCAGACGATGCCCACGCGGTTCAGCGACATGGACAGCTTCGGTCACCTTAATAACGTCGCCATCGCCTCGTTGTACGAGGACACCCGAGTAAGACTGCACACCCGGTTGCTCCGTCCCGAGGACCCGGGTGGCCTGCCCGGGTTCACGCCCGTCGTCGCACAGCTCAGCATCCACTACCTGGCCGAGGCGCACTATCCCGCCACCTACGAGATCGGCCACGGGATAAGCCGGATCGGCGCGTCGTCGTTCGTGCATAGTGCCGGCCTCTTCCTCGACGAGGTCTGCCTGGGGCTGTGTGACACCGTCATGGTGCACCTGGTCGACGGCGTTCCCACCCCGCTACCTCCGGACCGGCGCGCTCTGCTGGAGTCGGTGTGGTTCCCGGTCCGCCCCCGGCCAGCCGTCCTCGCCCCGAGCAAGATAATCAACGGTGTTGACGCCCACCCAACTATCATGATCAACAAAAAAACACGGATTCTCACCCTGCCACTAATCACCAGCGTCGGCCACCACCATCCGTGAGCCGACCGCCAGCAGGCGTCGTTCCGGGAGCTCGCGCGCCAACGGTGTGTGTTGTTCCGGCGGGAACAGAGCCCCGCCATGCACGACGCGATCCTCGCCGCCGCCGGCCGGGCGGGCATCAGCCTGACGGTCGCCGACGAGGTCGACGACTCGGGTGCCACGGGGATCATCGTCACGACGAAGTTGGTTGTGGGATTCGTCTCGTCCGTCCGCAGCGGTTTCGTGCCCGGCAAGGGCCTGGCGGCCGTGCGGCTCGTCGAGCCGGTGCCCACCGTCGGGGTGCAGGTGGTCTGGCACCCCGACCCGTCGCCCGTCGTCGAGGCGTTCCTGCGCAGCTTGGACAACGCGGGTCCCTTCGGGGAGGACGCCGTCCCCGCACCTCCCGCGCCGCAGGTGCCGGTCCTCGCCCACGACGGGCAGCCGGCTTCCGGCGGCTGAGCCCGCACCCCTGCGGCACCTTTCGCGGCACCCCCGGCACTTTCGGGCCCCCGTCGCCGGGCCGGCCCGATGTTCTTCGTCACGGGCCCGTTCGGCGGCGGCGGCCCGTGTAGATGGCGATTGGCCGGGGCAATCGTCCGTTCGAAAGTTCCGTATTGCCGGCGACGGCGCCACCCAGCAGCATCGCGGATGACAGCGGAAATCCTCGCGCACCCTGGCGCCGAATGTTCCATATGTTCCCAACGGAACACCAAGAGCGGAACATCAAGATGAACGGATGAACGTATGCGGTTGACCGTCCTGGGCTGCCGGTCGGGAATGCCGACCGGCGGTCAGTGCAGCTCCAGCTACCTCGTCTGCACCGCGGAGACGAAGATACTGCTGGACTGCGGCCCCGGCGCCGCGACGGCGCTGAGCGCGCTGGGGCACCCCGCAGCGCTCGACGGTATTGTGATCAGTCATCTGCATTCCGATCACTGCTATGATCTCCTCCCACTGGGAAAGGCATTGCTGGCCAGTCGGGCCCGATATCCCATGCGATTCCCGACGCTCCCGGCACGTGACATTCCGGCGCGCAGCGAACCGATTCCTCTTTACCTTCCGCGGGGCGGCCTGGATACCTTCCAGGCATTGGCCGGGCTTTTCCCGGTCGCGACCATCCCGCTGCTGGACAAGGCGTTCGAGGTCGCCTTCGACGTCCGCGAGTACGACCCGGGGGAGACCTTTAAGATCGGCGACTGCATGGTCAGCCTGCACGGGCTACGCCACGCGGTACCGAACTGCGGGATCCGCATCGAGACGGCGGGCGCCAGCCTCGCCTACACCGGCGACACCGGGGTGACCGACGCCCTCGTCGACCTTGCCCGCGGCGTCGATCTTCTCCTCGCCGAGGCCACCCTCGAGCTGACCGACGACAGCGGCCACGGCCACCTCAGCGCCCTCGACGCGGCCGAGGCGGCGCGGCTCGCCGGGGTGGGTCAGCTCGTGCTCACCCACTTCGTCACCGACGACCCTGAGTGGCTGGCTGCGCGGCGCGCCGAGGCCGAGCGGGTGTTCGACGGGCCGGTGCACCTGGCCGCCCCGGCCCGCAAGTTCGACATCGCATGACCTCCGCCGACGTCTTCCCGCCCCCCGTGGGCGGCGACCTGTTCCCGGGATGCGATCACCCCTCGGGTGACGCAACTGCTCCGACGCGTGAAAGGCGACTGGTGTGACAGCCGTTTCCCGGCACGACGATGCTGCTGGACATGAACGGGACACAGGACAAGAGCGGGACGCAGGACAGGATCGCCCGGGCCGCCGTCCGCGGCGGCACCGGGCCCGGCTGGTCGTCACGGCGTTGTCCGCCGCGGTCGGCCTGCTCGCCGTGGCGGCCTGCGGCTCGGACAGCGACACCGCCTCCGGTACCCCGGCCGCGACACCGCAGGGTGACACCCCGGCGACCATTACCTTCCTGTCCTACAACTACGGCACCCCGGGTCTCGGCGGTACGGGAACCCAGGCACTGCTCGACGCCTTCGCCAAGGCGTACCCGAAGATCACGGTCAAGCCGCAGGGTGTCGCGGTGAAGGACGTCCTCACTCGGCTGCGCACCGACACCGCCGCCGGTGATCCGCCCGACGTCGCCCAGATCGGCTGGAGCAAGATGGCCGAGGCGGTCGAAGCCCTGCCGATCACCCCGGTCCAGAAGGTCGCCGGCAGCGAGTGGGAGCCGGCCACCGCCGGCATCTCGAAGAACATCCTGTCGGCCGTCTCCACCAACGGCGTCGTCGCGGCGATGCCGTACACGATGTCGATCCCGGTCATGTACTACAACGCCGACCTGTTCCGCGCCGCCGGCCTGGACCCGCAGCAGCCGCCGACAACCCTCGCCGACGTCAAGGCCGCCGCTTTGAAGATCAAGGCGACCGGTAAGGAGGGCGTCTACATCAGCGTCGTCGACAGCGGGAAGTCGGACTACCTGACCCAGTCGGTGGTGAATTCTAACGGTGGGTCGCTGGTCGATTCCTCCGGCGCGGTCACCCTCGACAAGCAGCCGGCCGTCGAGGCGCTGGCCACGATCGCCGACCTGACCGCCTCGGGTGCCCAGCCCGGGGTCAAGGCCGAAGCGGCCCTGGCCGCGTTCACCAAGGGTGACCTTGGCATGTTCGTCACCAGCACGGCGCTGCTCGCCAGCGCCCAGAAGGCGGCGACGGGCAAGTTCGAGCTGCGCACCGCGGGCCTGCCGTCCTTCGGCACCAAACCCGCCCGCCCGACCTACTCCGGCGCCGGGCTCGCGGTGCTGGCCAAGGACCCGGCCAAGCAGCGCGCCGCCTGGGAGTTCATCAAGTTCCTCACCTCCCACGAGGGCTTCGAGATCATCACCTCGAAGATCGGCTACCTGCCACTGCGGCAGAGCGTGGCGACGAAGCTCGCCGACACCCCGATCGTGAAGCTGCTGGAACCGGCCCTCGACCAGCTCGACACCGTCACCCCCTACACCTCGTTCCGTGGGGCGAAGGCCAACCAGGCCGTCGTCGTGCTGCAGGACGAGGCCGTCGAACCGATCGTCCTGCGCGGGGCCGATCCTCAGGCGACCCTGAGCAAGGCCGCCGAGAAGATCCGCGCACTCTCCTCCTGATAATCGGCACCTGGCCCCGCGTGGCACGTCCGCGCGGGGCCCTCCCGGCCACGGTGGCGCGCCGCGCCGTACCGTGGCTCTACCAAGCGCCGGTGCTGGTGTCGCTGGCGGTCTTCGTCTACGGGCCGCTGGTCTTCGAGGCGTACCTGAGCCTGACGAACTGGGACCTGATCAAACCCGACCGGGACTTCGTGGGGCTTGCCAACTTCCGCGGCCTGTTCGAGGGCGAAGAGTTCCCCCGGGCGCTGAGCCGCACCGGCCTCTACGTCCTGGTGATGCTGCCCTTCGCGACGATCGTCCCGATGGCACTGGCGATCATGCTGTGGAAGCGGCCCGGTCGGACCAGCGACATCTACCGGGCCCTGCTGTTCCTGCCGGTGATGCTCGCCCCCGTCGCGAACACGCTGTCCTGGCGGTTCGTCCTCGACCCGCTCGGTGGCATCGTCAACGTCGTCACCGGCGGGCTGGGCCTGGGCGAGCGGGACTGGCTCGGTGACCCCTCGACCGCCCTCGCCGCCATCTCGCTCATCACCGCGGCCCGGTTCGTCGCGCTCAACATGCTGCTCTATGGCGCGGCACTGGCCGCGATCGACCGGCGCTGCCTCGATGCCGCCCGCGTCGACGGCGCCACCGAATGGGAGATCACCCGCCGTCTGGTGGTCCCCCAACTGCGTGGCACCACGATCCTGCTGTCGTTCCTGTGCGCGGTGTTCGCCGGGCAGTGGACGTTCAACAACATCGCTGTGCTCACCCAGGGCGGCCCCGACAACACCACCGACAACGTCTACTACCGTCTGAACACTTACGGGTTCACCTACTTCGACGCCGGGACGGGCGCGGCGGCGGCGCTGACGATCGTGGTGGTGCTGTGCGCCCTGTTCGGCCTGTCGACGCTGGCCCGCCGCGCCGCCGGCACGCTCGGCGCCCCGGGCCGGGACCGGCCGACCACCCGGCTCGCGGCCGCCCTCGCCGCCCCGCTGACCGCACTGACCAGGAGGCGCCGTGCCGCGCTCTGACGTCCGGGCCGCCCGCGCTCGACGTCGCCGACCTGCATCTGCCGCACCGGTCCTTCACCGTGATCGTCGGGCCGTCGGGATACGGGAAGTCGACCGCGCTGCGGGTCATCACCGGGCTGGAAACCCCCGACGAGGGCCGGTTGACGATCAACGGGGTGGACGTCACGGCGACGCCACCGGGCGCGCGCGGGGTCTCGATGGTCTTCCAGGACTTCGCCCTCTACCCGCATCTCACCGTCGAGCAGAACATCGCCTTCAGCCTGCGGCTCGAGGCGAAGCACAACCGCGGCCGCCTCGGGTTTCTGCGCCGGGGGGCGGGCGGGGCGGGCCCGAGCCGTAGCGAGATCTCCCGCCGGGTCACCGAGGCCTGCGTCCTGCTGGGGCTCGCCGACCTGCGTCACCGCCGGCCCGGGCAGCTCTCCGGTGGCGAGCGCCAGCGCGTCGGCCTTGCCCGCGCGATCGTGCGCCGCCCGAGTGTGCTCCTGCTCGACGCCCAGCTACGCCAGCAGGCCCGGGCCGAACTCGTGCGCTTGCACCGCGAGCTGGGCAACACCGTCGTCCTCGTCACCCACGATCAGCTCGAGGCGCTGTCCATGGGCACCCATCTGGTGGTCATGAACGGCGGGCGGGTGGCGCAGGCCGGCACGCCCGAGCAGGTCTACCGCCGGCCGGCTGACCTCTTCGTCGCCGCGTTCGTCGGCAGTCCGGCGATGAACCTGCACCTGGAGGTGGCGAACGGCGGTGGGGCGCTCGCGGCACCGGGGCTGTCCGCGCGGCTGGCCGGACCGCTGGCGCTGCCCCGGGTATGGCTTGGCTGGCGGCCGGGGGACGGCGTCATCGAGGCCGAGCCCGACCGGGCCGCGGCAGCGGGCGGCGTGGCCGGTACGGGCCTGGCCGGTGACGGCCTGGTCATGGAGGGCCTGGTCGACGTGGTCGAGTTCACCGGGGACGTGGTCGTCGTCCACTGCGTGAGCGGGGCCGCTGGGGCGGGGGAGACCGGAGAGTGGGACGAGAACCCGGGCGAGGCCGTCCCGGCCCGGTGGGCGGTGACCGTCCCGTCCCGGCCCGGGCCGGCGTCCCGGCCGTCGGCACACCGCTGCGGGTCCGGGTGCCCGCGCGCCGACTGCACCTGTTCGACCCGGCCAGTGGGCAGCGCGTCGATGACGTCGATGACGCTGACGATCTCGTCGACGACCTCGCCGTCGTCGACGAGCCGGCATGACCGAACCGCTGCCCGCAGGAGGCCCCGCCCCCGTGGGGGAGGCCCTGCTCCGGGCCGGCGGCGCGGCGCCGTGGGCGATCTGATGCGATTTCGGCGGAGTGCTGACGTCGTCGATCGCTGTGGCGTTCCGCGACCTGGTCGCTGCCGCGGGCGTGCCCGCCCACGAGCTGCGCCGGGCATTCGACCAGGTGGCGGCGACGTGGGGCCTGCGCACGTTGGGCCCCCTCGAACGGGGCATGGTCAGCCAGCACGACTGGGGGATCCTCGTCACGGACGCCCTCGGGCCCGCCCACCCGCCACGCATCGACCTGTCCCGGTTCGGGGACCACTGGTATGCCGGTCGCACCCTGGAGTCGGCGATGGTCGACGGGCTGCTGCGCGCCTGCGCCGCCGGTCTGCGGGTGGGACTGCTGACCAACAGCGTGGCCGAGTGGGAGCCGCTGCGCCGCGCGCTGCTGCCCGACTGGTCGGTCTTCGAGTCAATCATCAACTCCCATGAGATCGGGATCGGCAAGCCCGATCCGGCCATCTACGACCTCGCCGAACGCACGTTCGGCCAGCCCGGTCCGGGCTGCGTCCTCATCGACGACGCCGCCGCGAACTGCGAGGCGGCGCGTCGGCACGGCTGGACGGGGCTATCCATCACCGCAGCGTCGCGGACACGCTGGCCGAGCTGGCCGCGGTGACCGGGGTTCCCGAGCTGGCCGGCTAGACCGTGCGGTACCGGCCGACCGTGCGGTGACCGGGCGGGCGCAGCGGATCCGGTGACCCGCTGGCGGGTGTGGCCCGGGTCGGGTCGGACGTCCACCACGAATGGTCCGAAGGGCCCCCGGGTAGGCAACCTCTGGCGGTCGCGAGGATGCTCGCCGACGGCGACGATGATGTTCGGAGCCATCGGGCGTCGGCGTTCATCTGTCCACACCGCCGGCGTCACCCGTCCGACCGTCCGACGCGGTGCGACGAGCGTCGACCGCCGTGTCCCGACCCGCCAGACCTGCCACGCGACCCCCTGGAGGGGCCATGACCATCCAGTACGTGCGGGATGCGACGCCCTCCACCGGGGCGGACGACCATCACGCGGCCGGAGGGATGTTGTCCCCGACGAACCCGCCGTCCCCCGCCTCAGCCCCGGCCCAGCCCCGGCTGCGCGCCCTGCACCTGTCCGAGCTGGAGACGTTCGAGACCTACGAGACGCACAGCGCCACGCTGCACCTGGCCGCCGATCGCGTGTACAAGCGCAAGAAGCCGGTGAACCTGGGCTTCCTCGACTTCACCGACCGCCGCACCCGGGAGTCGGTCTGCCGGTCGGAGGTCGCGCTCAACCGCCGGCTGGCCCCCGACGTCTACCTGGGGGTCGCTGATCTCCTCGACGACACCGGTGAGGTGATCGACCACCTGGTCGTGATGCGGCGGATGCCGGCGAGTCGGCGGCTGTCCACCCTCGTCCGCCGGCGCAGCCGGGTCGGCCCGGCACTGCGCACGGTCGCCCGGGCGCTGGCGGTGTTCCACCAGCGGTGCGAGACCTCACCGGAGATCGCGGTGGCGGGGCACCGGGCGACCCTGGAGGGGCTGTGGCGGGAGGGTCTGGAAGGCATCTCCCCCTACCGCGGCACCCTGCTGGACGCGGCGGTGGTCGACGAGATCGGCGAACTGGCGCTGCGCTACCTGGCCGGCCGGGAGACGCTGCTCGGCGATCGGGTGCGCGCTGGGTGGATCCGCGACGGGCATGGCGACCTGCTCGCCGACGACATCTACTGCCTCGACGACGGACCCCGCATCCTCGACTGCATCGAGTTTGACCCGCGGCTGCGCTTCGGTGACGTCCTCGGTGACGTCGCGTTCCTGGCGATGGATCTGGAACGCCTCGGCGCGCCGGAGGAGGCCGCCGAGTTCCTCGATGCCTACCGGGAGTTCAGCGGCGAGGTGCACCCGCGGTCGTTGCAGCATCTCTACGTCGCCTACCGGGCGTTCGTCCGGGCGAAGGTGACCTGTATCCGGGGCGGGCAGGGTGATCCCGACGCGGCCGAGGAGGCCCGCCGGCTGCTGGCCGTCGCCCACCGTCACCTGCGGGCCGGCCGGGTCCAGCTCGTCGTGGTCGGCGGGCTGCCCGGGACGGGAAAGACGACCCTGGCCGGCAGGCTGGCCGGGGTCGGTGACGGCTGGGTGCTGCTGCGCTCCGACGTGATCCGCCAGGAGTTGACCGGGATGCCTCTGCGTGGGGGCGGGCTGGCCGCGGACACCACCGCCGGCGGGTACGCCAGTGCCCTGCGCAACGCCGGCGGCACCGCCACGAGAACCGGAGCCCACGGAACCGGAGCCCACCGCGACGCCGGTACCGGCGCGGTGGGCGTCGCGCCGGCGGGCGGGCCGGTCGCGGACGGCGACCCCGCGACATCCGACCCGCGGTTCGGCACCGGGCGCTACGCCCCCGAGATCACCGACGCGACGTACGCCGAGATGCTGCGCCGCGCCGGGGCGGTTCTCGCCCGCGGGGAACGGGTGGTGCTGGACGCCTCCTGGTCGAGCGCGCGTCACCGCCGGGCCGCCGCCGAGCTCGCCGCAAGCGTCTGCGCCGACCTGGTGGAGCTGCACTGCGTGACGGCACCGGAGGTGGCGGCTGCCCGGATCGGCCGCCGTGCCGCCGCGGGCACCGATCCGTCGGAGGCGACGATGGCCATCCACCGGGCGATGGCGGCCCGCGCCGACCCCTGGCCGTCGGCGACGGTGGTACGCACCGCCGTCCCGGTCACCGAGGCCCTGCAGACGGTCCTCGCCCACCTCGACTGACGCCGCCCGGTGGGTCCGGTGTGACCATCCCGCGCGGCGCCGTCGCGCTTCAGGGCGCCGTCACTTCTCGATGCGGGTGGCGTACACGGCGGCCTGGGTGCGGCTGGACAGCTCTAGCTTCTCCAGGATGGCCGAGACGTAGTTCTTCACCGTCTTCTCGGACAGGTGAATCCGCCCGGCGATCTGCCGGTTGGTCAGCCCCTCCGCGATGAGGACGAGGATCTGGCGTTCCCGCTCGCCGAGGGTGGCAAGCTTGCGGTCCTCGGCCGGGCCCTCCCGCAACCGGGTGAGGACCCGCTGGGTGACGGCCGGGTCGAGCAGGGAACGGCCCGCGGCGATCGTCCGGATGGCGCCGACCAAGTCCGTGCCCCTGATCTGCTTGAGCAGGTAGCCGGCGGCCCCGGCCATGATGGCGGCGAACAGGGCGTCATCGTCGTCGTAGGAGGTGAGGATCAGGCAGCCGATCTCGGGATGCGCCGAGCGCAGGTCCCGGCAGACGTCGATACCGTTGCCGTCCTCGAGGCGGGCGTCGAGCACGGCAACGTCCGGCCTCGTCGCCGGGATCCGGCGCAGTGCCTCCGCCGCGGTGGACGCCTCTCCGACGACCTCGATGTCACCGGTCTCGGAGAGCATCTCGCGGATGCCGCGCCGGACGATCTCATGATCGTCCAGGAGGAAGACCCGTACGGTGCCCACGGTGTCGACGATACTCACGGTGCCGACGATACCGTCCATGGTCGTCGCCCAGACCGGTTCGGCATGGTGCCGGGAGGGTGCGCGGGTGCGGCCGGGCCCGTTGCGGGCCCGTTCGAGCCGTTCGGCGCCTCCGGGTGAACCCGCCCGCGTGAGCGCACCGCCCCCGGCCCGGGGCCCGCAGCGGCTGGCGGCCGCACAACCGGTGAGAGCCGGTGGCTACCCGAGGCGGGCGACGCCGCCGTAGACACTGACCTCGGCATCGGTCGGCACCTCGCCCTCGGCGGCGGGCTCCTCCGGCCGCCACCGAGGGACCATCTCCACTTCGGGGTCGATGAGCTCCAGGCCGGCAAAGAACCATTTCGGCCCGAGTGCGGTGCTGCCCGGGGATGCCCCGGGAGCGGTACGTGGTGAAGAGCTGCTCCATGCCGGGGTTGACGTCGGCGGTGGCGTGGGTGAGCGCCAGATAACTGCCCGACGGCAGGGCCGCCAGCAGCCGGCCGAGGATGCCGTAGGGGTCATCCGCGTCGGGGATAAGATAAAAGATCGCGATCAGGGACAGGGCGACTGGCTGGGTCAGGTCGAGGGTGTCGCGCAGTTCCGGGGCGGCCAGAATGCGCTCCGGGTCGCGCAGATCCGCGTCGAGGTAGGCGGTGCGGCCCTCGGGGGTGCTGGCGAGCAGGGCGCGAGCGTGGGCGAGCACGATCGGGTCGTTGTCGGTGTAGACGATCCGGGCGTCCGGGGCGAGGT
>NZ_CDWTNB010000137.1:0-10924 GCF_977947065.1 Frankia sp. CgJB1 | reverse complement strand
GGCGGGACCGGGGCGGGAACCGGCCCCCGGCGGACCCCCTCGGACATGCGCCTTCGACGTACTCCCGCCGGGTGGGTCGTGGAGGGTCCCGGAGCCGAGATCCGGCCGGTCGGCGACCTCCTCTCGGCAATGGTGCTCGCCGATCTGCTGGCCGAGGATCTCGCCCCGCCCGGCCGGCCCCGCCGCCCCGATCGTGACCTGAGCGAGGTCGAGCAGCTCCGGCTGTCCGTCGTCCAGCTGGAACACGCGCTGGCCTCCCGCGTAATCGTGGAACAGGCCATCGGGGTCCTCGCCGAACGTAACCACATCCGCCCGCGGGAGGCCTTCGAGCGGCTGCGGCGCACCGCTCGCGGAATGGGACGCAGGGTGCACGATCTGGCTCGGCAGGTGGTCGATTCGGTGGGCGACCCACGCGCCGTGCTACCGGGCGAGCTCGGTGGGCGCGGCGGCAACCCACCGGGCGGTGGACCACCGGCACCGAGCCCCGGCGGCGGCGCGCCCCGCCCCGCGCCCCCGCGTCCCACCTCCACCAGGCACTGAGCACGCCCCGCCGGACCCGGGACCCCGGGGACTGGTACGGGCCCGATGCTCAGGACGCGACGATGCCCAGTGCCCCCACGGCCGCGGAAATCCTGGCCGCGTCCCCGACGAGCACCGTGATCAGCTTTGCCGGGGCGAGCAGGCCCGCCGACACCGCCTGGATGTCGCCCACGCCGACCTCGGCGAGGGCACGCGGGTGATCACGCAGGTACTCGACCCCGATCCCGGCCCCGGCCAGCGCCGACAGCGTCGAGGCGAGACCGGCGGCGGTCGCACTGCCCAGTGCCAACGTGCCGACGGCGTATTGGCGGGCGGCGTCGAGCTCCTCCTCGCTGGGCGGTAGAACCGCCATCCGCCCGAGCTCGTAGAAGATCTCCAGCAACGCGGGCCCGGTCACCTCGGTGGCGACGTCCGCGGCGACGGTGAACCGTGACCCCGCCTGGTAGTGATCGATCGAGCTGCGCGGGGAGTAGGTGTAGCCCTTGTCCTCGCGGATGTTGTTGACCAGCCGGGAACTGAAGTAACCACCAAAGATGGTGCTCGCCAGCCGCTGCGCCGGGTATCCGGGCGCGGAGCGGCCCAGGGCCGGTCCGCCCAGCCTGATGTTGGTCTGCACGGCACCCGGACGGTCGACGATGACGATCGGGCCGGTGGTGAGGGCCGGGACCGGCGGGACGGCCCGCGCGGGCCCGCCCGTCCAACCGCCGAGCGCGGCGGAGACCGCCGCGAGAGCACGCGACGCCGGCACGGCCCCGACCAGGGTGAGGATCGCGGCGGCCGAGGAGATCCGTTCGGTGTGCAGGGCCCGTATGTCCTCGGGGCCGACCTGTCCGACGGTCTCCGGCTCGGCGATGCCGGTGGCGTAGGGGTGGTCACCGAAGAGCCGGCCGAGCAGCGCCTCCCGGGCAATGACCGCGGGCTGGCTGCGGGCGATCGCCGTGTCCTCGACGATCCGGTCACGTTCGCCGGTGACCTCGTCGTCCGGGTAGGTGGCACCGAGGAGCACCTCGGCCATGATTCCCAACAGGGGTTCGAGGTTCACCGCGAGGGCGGAACCGACGATGGACAGCCGGTCGGCGTCGACCCCGGTCGACAACGATCCGCCCAGGCGCTGGACCTCGGTGGCCAGGCCCACCCGGTCGAAGCGGTGTGATCCGGTGAACAGCGTCTCCGCGAGCACCTCGGCCTGGGCCTGGTGCACGGCGCCGACGCCGGCGAACGGGATCCGCAGCCGCACCTCGACCAGGGGCACACTGGCCCGCTCCACCACCAGCACCCGCAGACCGTTGTCGAGAGTGTGGTCGGTGACAGCCGGCAGCTCCGCCGGGACGGTCGGGCGCACGGCCGGGATGACCGCCGCCCGGATGGTCGTCGAGCTCAGCGCGCTGCCGCTCATGAGGCGGCGCCGGCACGCAGCTCCAGGACCGAGCGGCCCTGGTCGAGAAGCGCCCGGGCGGCCGCGGCGACGGCCTCCCCGGTCACCGCGGACAGTTCCGCGGGCAGTTCGTTCACCAGCTCGGGACGTCCCCGTTGCAGCTCGTGCACAGCCATGGCGAGTGCCCGTCCCAGCGCGTCGTCGGACTCACGCAGCAGCGAGGACGCCACCCGCGCCTGCACCCGCTCCAGCTCGCCGTCCGCCAGGCCCTCACCCGCCAGCCGCGCCAGTTCCTCGTCGACGGCGGCGAGGACGGCGTCCGCGCTCGCGTCCTCGGACTGGCGGGCCTCCAGGGTCAGCAGCAGCGGGTCACGCTGCTCGAACGGATCCCCGAAGGTGCCGAGGTAGGTGCTCACCCCGATGACCGAACGGTCCTTCTGCACCAGGCGGCGTTCGAGCCGGCTGGCGTCGCCGTCGCTGAGGATCTCGGTAAGCAGGTAGTAGGACAGGTAGGTGGACAGGTCGTCGATCGGGTCGGGCACCCGGTAGCCGACCGCCAAGGCGGCGCGCGGCGCGAGCGGGTCGGTGAGCACCGCCCGGCGCTCGGTACTCGGCACCGGCTCGGCGAAGCTCACCCGCGTCGGCACCGAGCGGGCGGGGATGTCACCGAAGTACCGGCGGACGAAGGTAAGCGTCTCCTCCGGGTCGATGTCGCCGACGATGGTCAGCACGGCGTTGCCCGGTGCGTAGTACTTGTCGAAGAAATCCTCGGCGTCGTCCAGGCTCGCAGCCTCGAGCTCGGAGAAATCCCCGTAGCCGTTGTGGGCGTTCGGGAAGGTGTCGAACGCGACCGGCGGCAGCTTGATCCAGGGAAATCCCCCGTAGGGGCGGTTCAGGACGTTGACCCGGATCTCCTCCTGCACCACGGCGATCTGGTTGTCCAGCTTCTGGCGAGTGATCTTCGGTGCCCGCATCCGGTCCGCCTCCAGGAACAAGGCCAGTTCGAGCGCCCCGGCCGGGAGCAGCTCGAAATAGTCCGTGTAGTCCGGGTGCGTCGATCCGTTGAAGATTCCGCCGGCGGCCTGGACGTGCTTCGGATGCTCGGCCTTGCCGACGTTCTCGCTGCCCTGGAACATCAGGTGCTCAAACAGGTGAGCGAATCCGGTACGGCCCTCAGGCTCGGATCGGAACCCGACGTCGTAGTGCACCGAGACGGCCACCACCGGCGCGGTGTGGTCGGGGGCGAGCAGCACGCGCAGGCCGTTACCGAGCCGGGTCCGCTCGATCGGATAGGAGGATGCCGGCAGGGCCGACTTCATCGCGGTGGACGCGGCCGGGCCGGGTTCTCTAGGCGGGGACACAGTTGCCAACGCTACTGCCCGGCGGGCCGCGCCGGTGGCGAAGAGGACACCCATCCCAAGTCATGGCCACGGGAGGCCGTGCCCCGGCCCGCCCGGAGCCGATTCCGCCGGCCGCCGGCGACGATCACGGGCGGCCCCGCTCAGACGGCCACGGGCGGCCCGCCCAGAGGACGAGGTGCGGGAGATTGCGACTGTCGGGCGGCAAACTGTTCCCATGGGACAGTTTCCAGCCGGGCTGAGCGAGATCCTCGCCGCCGAGTTCGACGCTCTGGGTGAAGAGATCATCGCCGCGATCGCCCGAGAGGTTCCCGCCTACGCGCGCCCGCTGGAGGGCAAGTTCGGCCATGGGGTGCGCCGGGGAGTCGACGAGGCGTTGTTCCGCTTCCTCAGCCTGGTCGAGGCCGGTCCCCACTGCACTCTCGACCTCGCCGCTAGCCGGGAGGTCTATGTCCGTCTCGGCCGCGGCGAGGTGTACGCGGGACGGTCGTTGGACAACCTGCTGAGCGCCTACCGGGTGGGCGCCCGCGTCTCCTGGCGCCGCCTCGGGGAGGCGGCGGCCCGCCGCGGCGGGCTGGACGGCCCGGCGCTGGTGTCCCTCGCCGAGATGATGTTCGCCTACATCGACAGCATCTCCGCGGCCTCCGCCGAGGGCTACGCGTCCGAGCAGTACACCGCGGCCGGTGAACTGGAGCGGCTGTGGGACCGGCTGGGCGAGATGCTGCTGTCCGGCGCGACCGGCAGGGCGATCGCGCAGGTCGCCCGTTCCGGCAGCGTGCGGCTGCCCGGCCGGCTGGCCGCCGTGCTCGTCCCCGCCCCGACCGGCTCCGCGGCCACCCACCCGGCCGGCCATCCGGGCACCCACCCGGCTGATAGCGAGGCCGACCACGAGGCCGACCCCTGGGCAGGCTCGCTCCCCTCCCGGTTGCCCTCGGGCTGCCCGCGCGCCGTGCAGGGGGGAGACATCTGGGTGTTCGTCGGCTCGACCGAGCGGGCGGCCACCCGGGCGGCACTGGCGAAACAGCTCGCCGGGCTCGCCGCGGTGGTGGGACCGGCCGTGCCGTGGGGGCAGGCGGCGGCGAGCGCGGCGCGGGCGAGGTTCGCCTGCGATGCCCGGAGCGCCGGGCGGCTTCGCGGCATCGCCGCGGCCGACCCCCTGTTCACCGACGAACATCTCAGCGCCCTGCTGCTGGCCAGCGACCCCGGGCTCATCACCGACCTTGCGTCCCGCCGGCTCGCTCCCCTCGACGGGCTGCCCTGCCGGACCAGGGAACGGCTGGCCGAGACCCTCCTGCACTGGCTGACCCTGCGGGGTCAGCGCGGGCTGATCGCCGAGCGGTTGCACATCCATCCGCAGACCGTCCGCTACCGGGTCAACCAGCTTCGCGAGCTGTTCGGACCATGCCTGGAGGACCCTGACACCCGCTTCGATCTCGAACTGGTGCTGCGCGCCGGGGCCGCCGAGGACGTGGCCACCGACCCGGTGAGTGCCGCGGTCCGCGAGGACACGGACGAGGGCCGGGGCCCGGGCTCCCGCCGTCTCGCGGCGGTGCGGGGTCGGTCACCCGGGCCGTGACGGACCTCGCATCCGATACGGTCCAGGCGTGCGGCTGGGCTCCTTCAACATCATGCACGGCTTGTCGCTCACGGATGGGACGGTCGAGCCCGCCCGCTTCGCCGCGGCCGTCTCCGCTCTCGACGTGGACGTCCTCGGGCTCCAGGAGGTCGATCTCGACCAGCCACGATCGGGTGGGCTGGACCTCGCCGCAGAGGCGGCGGCGGTGATCGGAGCCGGCGACGACGACTGGCGGTTCGTCCCCACCATCTTCGGCACGCCCGGCGTGGGCTGGCGGCCGGCTGACGGGCAGCGCCGGGACGACGAGCCGGCGTACGGCATCGCTCTGATCAGCCGGCTGCCCGTCCGCGAGTGGCGGGTGATCGACCTCGGCCGGGCGCCGGTGCGGTCCCCGATGGCGATACCGGGGGGTCCGGGCAGGCGGGGACATCTGATCATGCTCGACGACGAGCCGCGGGCCGCGATCGCCGCGCGGGTGGAGTCGGCCGGGAGCCCGCTGACGGTGGTCAACACCCATCTGTCGTTCGTGCCGGGGTGGAACGCCGTGCAACTGCGCCGGCTGGCCCGCCGGCTCGCGGACGTCCCGGGGCCGCTGGTCCTGCTGGGCGATCTGAACCTGCCCGGCCGGCTACCGGCCGCGCTCACCCGCTGGCGCCGATTGGCGGTGACGCCCACCTACCCCGCGCACTCCCCGCGGGTGCAGCTCGACCATGTGCTGGCCCGCGGGCCGGTAGGCAGGATCATCGCCGTGCAGGCCCGCCGCGTGCCCATCTCGGATCACCTGGCGCTGTCCGTCGACCTCGCCGACCCGCGGGCCTGACCCGCGGCGGGCCCGGTGCTCGGACTCGCGAGCAGGTCAGCGAGCTCCTCCTCGGACAACGTCGGGGGCCGGACAACGGCGCCGGTGCGCACGTACAGGAAGGCGGCGTCGACCGCGCTCGGGTCGACGCCCCGCAGCCGGGCCCAGGCCAGCCGGTAGATCCCGAGCTGAAGATCGTCGGCATCGGACCGGCCGGTCTTCCAGTCGACCACCTCCCAGCGACCGCCGCCGAGGTCGTAGACGGCGTCGATGCGACCGCGCACGATCCGCCCGGCAAGGCGGAGCTCGAAGGGTTCCTCGATCGCGAACGGCCGCCGGGCACCGTACTCGGTACGCAGGAACGCCTGCTGCAGCGAGCGCAGATCGTCGTCGGTGAGCTCCGCGTCGGCCGCGCCGGGCAGATCCTCGGTGTCGATCAGTGCACGGTAGTCGAAGATCTCCTCAACCCAGGCGTGGAACCGGGTGCCGCGCCGGGCCGCGGCCACCGGACGGCGCGGCAGCGGCCGGACCAGCTCACGGGCGAACGCCTCCGGGTCCGCGCGCAGCCGGACGATCTGGGACGCGGTGAGGCTCGCCGGCAGGGCGACATCGGTCCGCGCGAGGCGTGCCGCGCGTTCCTCGGCGAGCAGCAGCCGGGCCTCCCGGTCGAGCTCGGCGAGCAGGGCGCGCTCGGCCGCCGTCATCCCGGCCGGATCGTCGACGAACGGTTCCCCGGCCGGTTCCGCCGACGCCCCCGGTACGCTCAGCGCGGCCAGCCGCGCCATGACCCCCTCGGCCGCGGCGAGGCGCCGGGCGTACGGCTCCGGCTCGTAGGGGATCGGCCAGGCGAACCGTTCCGGCGTCGCCAGCGCCGGGTTGGTCCGCTCCGCCGGCTCCGGCGCCCAGACGTCGACCCGCCCACCGCCGGTGCGGGCGTGCTCGGCGACCTCGTCGAGGAACACCGAGGCACCGCGTGGGGTCTTCTGGGTGGGTCCCCACCAGTGCCCGCTCGCGAACAGCAGCGACTTCGCCCGGGTGACCGCGACGTAGGCGAGCCGGCGTTCCTCCCGCTCGGCGTACTGACGGGCATAGGCCCGGAAAGCGTCCAGGGCGGCCTTCTCGGCGGAGACCGTGAACGCCGGCAGATCGTCGGCGTCGCCGCGCAGCGGGATCGGCAGCACGCCCGGGGAGGTGGTCCACTGGTCGCGCACGGTCAGGTCGGGGAACACCTTGCTGGTCAGGTTCGGGACGGCGACGACCTCCCATTCCAGGCCCTTGGAGCGATGCATCGTCATCAGGGCGATCGCGTCGGCCCCGGACGGCCCGGCGACGTCGAGACCCCGCTCGTGCTCCCGCGCCGCCCGGAGGAATCCGAGGAACGCGGGCAGGGAGTTCGTGCCGTCGGGATCGGTGAAACCCGCGGCCACGTCCAGGAAGGCCGCGACGTTCTCCTGGCGCCGGGCCCGCACCGCCACCTCGGTCGCCGTGAGCTCCACATCCAGCCCGATCGTCGCGACCACCCGGTGCAGCAGGTCGAGCAGGCCCTCGCCGACGTGCCCACGCAGCGCGGCGATCTCGGCGGCGAGCCGGCGCACCCGGACGCGCCCCGGCGCGGACATCTCCGGCCCGGGGTCGTCGAGGACGTCCGACAGGGCGACGACGTCGGCGGGGTCGACGTCGGCGACCGCCTCGGCGAGTGGATCGGACCGTCCCGGCAGGTCCGGATCGCCGACCGGGTCCGGGACCCGCGCCGCCTCGCGCGCGTGGCGGCCGAGCGCGGCGAGATCCCGGGGGCCGAGCCGCACCCGCGGCCCTGTGAGCAGCCGGACGAGCGCGGCGTTCGCCGTCGGCGAGTCGAGCACCTCCAGCATGGCCACGATCTCGGCGACCTCCGGGACGATGAGCAGCCCGGTCAGCCCGACGACCTCGACGGGCAGCCCGGCCGCCTGCATCGCGGTAAACAGCGCGGGGATGTCGCCACGGGCCCGGACCAGCACGGCGATGCCGCCGGGAGCGGTGCCGGCGTCGACCACCCGGCGGAGCTGGTCGGCGATCCAGGCCACCTCATCGGCCCAGCTGACGTGCAACGCGACCACCGCCTCGCCCTGCTCAGCCACGTCGGGCCGCGGGTGGAGCTCGACGACGCGGTGACGGGCCCGCAGCTGTGCGGCGACGGTGTTGGCGAGGCGGAGCAGCCGGCCGCCGCTGCGCTGGTTCACCGACAGTTCGTAGACGGCCGCGGGCGTGCCGTCGGCCCCGGGGAAGTGCGTGGGGAAGTGGTCGAGGTTCGCCACCGACGCCCCGCGCCAGCCGTAGATCGCCTGGCAGGGGTCGCCGACGGCGGTGACCGGATGCCCGCCGCCGAACAGGCCGGTGAGCATCCGCCGCTGGGCCACCGAGGTGTCCTGGTACTCGTCAAGCAGGACGACACCGGCCCGCGCCCGCTCGGCCCGACCGACCTCCGGCATGGTCTCGGCGAGCCTCGCGGCACAGGTGACCTGGTCACCGAAGTCCAGGACGTCGCGTTCCCGCCGGGCCGCCCGGTACTCCGCCACCAGAGCGGCCAACTCCCGGCGCCCCCGGGCTGCGGCCGAGCACCGGCGCAGCTCCCGGCGGACGCCCCGGGTGCCCCGCCGCTGCTCGGCGCGCCGCAGCGCCGCGTCGATCTCGGCGAGCAGCGCGCCGTCGAACGCGACGAGGCCCGCCGGATCGACCAGGTGCTCGCTCATCTCGGCGTCCAGCGCGACGAGCTCGCCGACGAGCGCGCCCAGCGAACGTGTCAGCGCCTCCACCTTCCCGCCGTGAGAACGGGCGACCCGGGCGGCGAGCTGGTAGCGGGCCGCGCCGGAGATCAGCTGGAGGTCCGGCTCCAGCCCCAGCCGCAGGGCGTTGTCGACGACCAGCCGCCCGGCGAAGGCATGGTAGGTGGCGACGGTCGGCTCCCCGTCCACCTCGCCGTCCGCGGCCGGTCCACCCGGGCCCGCCCCGGCCGACGCCTTGCGCAACGCCAGCCGCACCCGACCGGACAGCTCCGCCGCCGCCTTCGTCGTAAAGGTCAGTCCGAGCACCTGGTCGGGCCGCACCTGCCCGGTGGCGACGAGCCAGACCACCCGCGCGGCCATCACCGAGGTCTTGCCGGATCCCGCGCCCGCGATGATGACCCCCGGTTCGAGCGGAGCGGTGGCCGCGGCGATCTGCTCGTCGGTGTACGGGACCTCCAGCAGGTCGCGCAGGTCATCCGGGTCGAGCCGGGGACCGGCGACGCCGCCCGCCGGGTCACCGTCGACGCCGCCGTCGAAACCGGGCAGGAACGGCTGGCGGGGAATCGTCACGTGGGCGCCCGCGCCCGGCTGCTCCACCCGCGGGTTCACTCGACCACCTGACGTCCCTCGGGCCGCGCGGGGCAGCTCGTCTGGAAGGTACACAGCGTGCAGTGGTCGCCGGGCGTCGGCCGGAACGCCTCGGCGTCGATGGTGCGCACCGCCGCGTCGAGCACCTCGTCCATCCAGGTCGCGCCGTCGGGAGGCAGCGCATCCTGGGCCTGGACCTCCGGCGGGCCAGGCCGCTCCCCCGGCAGCCGCGGGCCGGCCGCCGCACCGCCGGCATCCCGCCGGAGCTGGACGAGCTCCGCCCCGCCAGGCACCGGCCGGGGCTGATCCGGCGCCGCGGCCGCGAGCACATCGTCGAGCGCGCCGGCCCGCACGGCGAGCTGATAGCTGCCCAGCTGGGGGTGGGTGGCGAGCTCGGCAGGAGCGACCGCGGTCCGACCGGTCTTGAAGTCTATGACGTGGACCCGGCCGGCCTCGTCCAGTTCGAGCCGGTCGATGAATCCGCGCAACTGGACGTCCCGCCCGGCGACCCGCAGGTCGCAGGAGAACCTGACCTCCGCGTCGATCACGCACCGACCGCGCTCGGCGGCGTGCCAGTCCAGGAAGCGGGCGAGCGCCTCGCGGGCGGCCGCGCGCTCCTGATCGGAGCGCCAGCGGGCGTCGAAGTCCAGCTGCCGCCACACCGTGTTCAGCCGGGCGTCGAGCGCGGCGAGGTCGGCCGGGGTCCGCCCGGTCGTGACCTCGTCCGCCAGGGCGTGCACCACCTTGCCAAATCCCTGCGCGGTCGAGGCCGGGGTGACCGCGTGCGCCTCGTGCTCGAGGAACCACCGCAGGGAACAGGCGCCGATGCTCGACAGCGACGAGCCGGACAGCCGGATCGGCCCGGCCACCGGGACGACAGGAATATCCGACGTGGTGGGGTCGAGCAGCCCCCACCAGGTGTCCGGGTGCGCGGCCGGCACCAGGGGCCGGCCCGCCTGGTCCCGTGCCCCGGCGAACGCGGCGAGGCGGGCCTGCGCGGCGGAGCGCATCGCGGGGCTCGAGCCCGGTTCCGTCGCCAGCCGGCGCAGGGTCGCGACCAGGCCGACCAGGGTGAGCGGCCGGACCGGGCGACCGGGCACATGCTCCACCGCTACACCCAGTTCCTCAAGGAAGCGGCTCGGCAGGCTACCGTCGTCCTCGGGGCTGTTCACCGCGGTGACGATCAGCCGGCGCCGCGCCCTGGTCAGCGCGACGTAGAACAGCCGACGTTCGTCGGCGAGCAGGTCCTGGCGGGTCAGCGGCGGGCGCAACCCGCCCCGGGACGGCGCGTCGAGCTGCTCCGCGCCGAGCAGCGAATGCCGCTCCCGCAGGTCGGGCCAGGTGCCGTCCTGCACTCCGCAGACGGCGACGACCTCCCATTCGAGCCCCTTGGCGCGATGGGCAGTCAGCAGCCGCACCCCGCGGCGGCGCACGGACTCCCCGGCCGGCTCGAGGACGTCCCCGGCGATCTGCTGGCGGGTGAGCTCCGCGACCAGGGAGGCGACGCCACCGCCCGGCCCGCGCCGCTGGCCCAGCCGGGTGACGGCATCGAAGAGCGCCACGACGGCGTCGAGGTCACGGTCGGCCGCGCGCCCGGCGGCGCCCCCGGCCGCCGAGGCATATCGCAGCCGCGCCGGCCACTCGCTCGCCGACCACAGCGCCCACAGGGCGTCCTCCGGGGCGCCCGAGGAGTCCCGCAACGCCTGACCGGCCGTCCGCAGCAGACCGCCGACCCGCCGGACCGGCCCGGCCAGGTCGTCGGGGATCGTCGCCAGCCAGTGGTCGGGCTCGGCGATCGCCGCCCGCAACAGCTCCGCCGACGGCGCCGGATACTCGGACCCCGCGTCGCGCTCGAAGGCGCGCAGCGCCCGGCCCAGCGCCCGCAGCCCGGCCGGGTCCGCTCCACCGAGCGGCGAGGTGAGCAGG
>NZ_CDWTNB010000136.1:0-10937 GCF_977947065.1 Frankia sp. CgJB1 | reverse complement strand
AGGCCGCGGCCGACGACCCGACCCACCATGGAGAACAGGGTCGCGGCCGGGAAGGCGATCAGCACGTAACTACGGGCGATCTCCGCCTTCGTCGCATACGAGGCGATGGCCACCGCCGCGGTGAACCGGGCCGCCGTGTTGACCACCCGCCGGAACTCTTCCGACCCACCGCCGAGGAACCGGCTCTCGTAGGCCCGGTTCAGGGACATCACCAGCACCCAGGCGAGCGGCAGCAGAACCGTCATGAGGATGTACGGCTTGGAGGACACCGGCTGGGTACCGAAGTCGACCAGGTCGCCGAATCGCACGAAATACGCGAGCCCCGCTGCCACCACGCAGGCGGCCGCGTCGAAGCAGGACGAGGAGCCGGACGTAACGCCGTTCCCAGGTCACCTGAGCGCGGTAGCCGCCCGTCTCGACGGCGGCTGGGCTCACCCGCCCCGCGCTGTGCCGCCCGCCGGGCCCGGTAGCCGGGCGGCTCGGCGGTGCGCCGACGGGACGGCCGGCCGTCCCCGCCGGGCGCGCCGGCGGGGACGGCATCCCCTGCCCGCCGCGGGCGCGCGGAACGAAGTTCGACCCAGCGGTCGCGCGCGTGTCGCCGGGCACCGTCTCCGTCACTCGTGGTCCCCCCCCAGCACCGCGACGGCGCGCGTCAACAACACCGACCGGACCCGGCCGAACGGACTGGCCCAGTGGCGCCGGCACGTGCCCGAGCCCGAGCCAGGATCCGAACGGGCCCGGAGGTGTCATCGTCCTCCCCGTTCGGCGGCCCGCGGCGCCCCTCGCTCAGACAGCCACGAATTCATCCCTCGGTGGTGCATCGACCGGACCTCCAGCGATCTTCCCCCGCCACTGACTGTGGGCCACCCCGAACGATGAGCCGAACGCGCGCATCATCCAGGTCCCACTGGGGTGTGTCGGCACACCGGAGCGAACTGGAATACCGGACGCCGACACGGGTGGCGCTCCGTGGTCACGGGGGCAACGTTACCGGTTACGCCGAGATGATCTACCAGCGGCCCGGCCCGGCGATGGCGGCGTAACGCCCCGACCGCCGACCGTGGCCATGGCGTGATCCGTGCGTTTATGGCAACTTACAGTAACAGAGATGCGGTCGTCGACCAGCGACCGCCATGACGAACCTTCCGAGTCGACAAACCTTCCGAGTCCGCCCGCCGACGCGGGCATGACAGGCACCATCGACCCACGGACGCCTGACGCCTACGCTGCGCACACAAACAGCGGCGATAATGCTACTCTGCGTTATGGATCGCGGGTCTCGGCTCGGGATCCGTCGGCTGCCCGCCCCCGCGGGCGCCGGGAGAGGTGGGGCTGTGCGATCCTGCGCGCCCCGTGCGACGTCGCCGACGTGATATCGCCGGGGTGACATCGCCGGGGTGATGTCACGTCGGGATTGATGTCACCTGGAGTGATGCCGCCCGGGTGAGGCCGGTGAGCACAGTCACGGGACGGTCGGCGCCTGCCGGACGGGTGGGGGCGCCCAGGCAGGCGCCGGCTGCCGTCCCGGTCCTCCGCCGGTACCGGTCCTCCGCCGGTCTACCCGGCAGCCACCCGCCTCAGGGCAGGGCGGTGACGACGTCCGCCAGCGGCTTGCGGGCACCGGTGTAGAACGGCGTCTCCAGCCTGGTGTGCCGTCGCGCCGCGCTGGCCCGAAGGTGTCGGATGCAGTCGACGATCCGGTGCAGCTCATCCGCTTCGAAGGCGAGCAGCCACTCATAGTCGCCCAGTCCAAACGAAGCCACCGTGTTGGCCCGGACGTCCTCGTACTCCCGGCCCATGATCCCGTGCTCGGCGAGCATCCCGCGCCGTTCATAGTCCGGCAGCAGGTACCACTCCAGCGAGCGGTTGAACGGGTAGACGCAGAGATAACCGCGGGGGTCCTCCCGCCGGACGAAGGCGGGGATGTGGTTCTGGTTGAACTCCGCCGGCCGGTGCAGGCCGACCGCCGACCACACCGGACGCAGGTGCCCGCCCAGGGCCGTCCGCCGGAACCGCTGGTAGGTCTCCTGCAGCAGGTCCGGGTCCGGGCTCGTCCACCAGACCATCAGGTCCGCGTCGGCCCGGTAGCCCGAGATCTCGTAGACACCGCGGGTGTAGACGTCCTTGGCCAGCGCCCCGTCGAGCAAGGCGGTCGCCTGGTCGATCAGCGGGGTCCGCTCGGCGGGCAGCGGACGGTCGGCCGCGAAGACCGACCATCCCGTGTAGAGCAGCTCCGCGTTGAGTTCGCGGGCCGATTTCGTGGACTCCGACATTCCCATCCTCCTTCACCGGCGGCCGGACGCGGTCCGGGCCGGTGCACGTAATCAGATTCCCGGGCCCACCGGATCGGCCGGACTGCCTTGCGCCGTCCGGGTAGCCCTCAGCACCGCGTGCGCGGCGGTCTCCCCCGACCGGATACAGGCCGGGATGCCTACACCGTCGTATCCCGCGCCGGCCAGGACGATCCCCGCTGGAAGCCCCCGGCGCACCGCGGCGATCCGGTTGAGATGACCCGGCAGGTACTGCGGGAGTGCCCCGCCCCAGCGACTCACCCGGGTCGCGACCGGCCGACCGGACAGACCGGTGATCTGCGCGATCTCCGCCGCCGCCACCCCGGCGAGCTCCACGTCCCCACGCTGCAGGTCCTGTTCGGCACCGGCGCGGCCGATGCTCGCCCGCACCACCGTGAGCCGGTCGGAGCCCAGGTGCGGCCACTTGGCGGACAGGAAGGTGGCCGCCTTCACCGCGGTGCCCGCCCGGGCGGGCACGAGGAATCCGCTGCCGGGTGGCGGCGCGGCATCCCGGTAGACCAGCGTCACCAGGCCAACCGAGGCGTAGGGCACGCCGGCAAGCGGGGCGGAGGCATGCGGGGCCAGCGGCGCCAGCAGGGCGCGGGCCACCCCGGCGGGCACCGCGAGGATCACGGCGTCGGCCTGGAACGGCCCGAGGGCGTCCGCGCCGCCCACCCGGTCACAGTTGACCTGCCAGCCGCCCGCGGTCTTCGCGATCGAGCGGACGAGCACCCCGGTGTGCACGGTGGCGCCGGACTGCGCCGCCACCCGCGCCGCGAAGGAGCCCAGGCCCCCCCGAAGCGTGGCGAACAGCGGTGCCGTCGAGGTCGTCGTCGCGGGTCCGGTACGGGCCCGCACCCGGTGCGCGCCGAGGAGCAGCGAGCGGTCCTCGGCGAAGATGGGGACGAGCTGGGGCACGGTAGTCCGCAGCGACAGCGCGTCGGCCCGGCCCGCATACACCCCCCCGAGCAGCGGATCCACCAGCAGGTCGACGACTTCGCGCCCGACCCGCGTGCCGACGTAGCGGCCGACGGTCGGATCGTCGGCGAAACGCGTCCGCGGCAGCACCAGGTCGGCGGCGGCCCGCACCAGCCCCCACGGGGACAGCACCCGCGAGCGGACCAGGCCGAGGACGTCGGTCGGCACTCCGAGCAGAGTGTTCGGGGGGATGGGACGCAGCCGGCCGCGGATCCACAGTGACGCCGACGTCGTGGCCGGATGCACGATGTCGTGCCCGAGCCCGATCTGCCGGGCCAGGCGGAGTCCGTCGGGAACCCGGGCGAGGAAGGACTCCGCGCCCTCTTCGACGTCCAGACCCTCGATCGGGGTGGTACGCAGCTTGCCACCGACCCGGTCCGCCGCATCGAGGACGGTCACTTCGGCGTGCCCGGCCAGGGCGCGGGCGGCCGAGAGCCCGGCGATACCCCCACCGACGATCACAACCCGCACGTTCCTGCCGCCCTTCACGTTGAGTGGTGCCGCCCGCCAGTTTTCACCATCGAGCCGGTTCCAGTGAACCGGTCCGATGAGGGCGGATCACCTGCCGTGGACTCACCTGCCGTGGACGAGGTCAACGACGTGTGCAAGCATGCCCGGATCGGTCTGCGGCAGCACCCCGTGGCCGAGGTTGAACACGTGCCCCTCCGCCTTGGCCCCGCGGGCGCAGACGTCACGCACCTTGGCGGCGAGCACCGCTTCGGGGGCGAAGACCGCGGTCGGGTCGAGGTTTCCCTGCACGGCGTGACCGGGCCCGATCCGCCGAGCGGCCTCGTCGAGAGGAACCCGCCAGTCGACCCCGACGACGTCCGCACCCGCCTGGCCCATCGCGGCGAGCAGCTCACCGGTGTTCACACCAAAGTGGATGCGCGGCACCTCACCGGCGAAGGCGGCCAGCACCCGAGCGCTGTGCGGCGCGACGTAGCGACGGTAGTCCGCCTCGTCCAGCGCCCCGGCCCAGGAGTCGAACAGCTGCAGCGCGTCGACACCGGCATCCACCTGGACCCGCAGGAAGGCGGTGGTAATGTCGGCGAGCCGGGCCAGCAGGTCGTGCCAGAGCTTCGGTTCGCTGTACATCAACGCCTTGGTGCGGGCGTGGTCGCGACTCGGCCCGCCCTCGATGAGGTAGCTCGCGAGGGTGAACGGCGCCCCGGCGAACCCGATCAGCGGGGTTGAACCCAGCTCGGCCAGCAGTAGCCGGACCGCGTCGGCCACGTAGGGAACGTCGTCCGGCTCCAGTACGCGCAACGCGGCGAGCCCGACGGCGTCCCGCACGGGCTCGGCCACCACCGGTCCGATCCCGGCGACGATGTCGATGTCGAGGCCGATCGCGACCAGGGGCACCACGATGTCGGAGAAGAAGATCGCCGCGTCCGGCCGGAACCGGCGTACCGGCTGGAGCGTGATCTCAGTGATCATCTCGGCCTCCCGGCAGGAGTCGAGCATGGCGACTCCCGCGCGCAGGGCCCGGTACTCGGGCAGGACCCGCCCGGCCTGACGCATGAACCACACCGGCGTGGTCCCGGGGGGCTCCCGTCGACAGGCCCGCAGGAAGGGCGCGGTGTCGGCCAGGCCGAGCCGCCGGGCGAGCGCGGCACCGGTCGGCGGGGGCGAGACGCCGCCCGGCCCGGATCCGGGTCCCGCGTCGACGTGGAGGACAGGCATGGGTCGATCGTTGCACGCCCGTGAGATGTGTGGGAGTACGGCCATAGCGGGATGGGCCACCGCACGGGCCTGACGGCTCCCGGCGGCGAGGACCGGAGAGTACCAACCGGAACGTTGCACATCCGCTATCTTCTACTCTGGGTAGAAGAACTTCCAGATCCGGCCGGTGCCGGGCGCTCCCGTCCGTCGAGGCCGCGCCAGCGGACGGGGACGAACGATCGGACGTGACGAATCCCGCGGTCGCCGTGGCATGCCACGGCGCGTCCCGGGTCCCGGCACTCCAGGACACCCGGACAGTGGAACACCTCGGTGTCATCCGCTACGACGCCATCCCCTACGACGCCATCTGCTACGACGAGGAGTCACCGATGACCGGTCGTGCCCCGAGCGGCGCCTCCCAGCCCCTTGCCCTGGCCCGCGTCGTCTCGCTCGCCGAGGCGTTGTCCTTCCTCTTGCTGCTCGTCGCGACTGCGATCAAATACGGTGCCGACTACCCGATCGGCGTGCGGATCCTCGGCCCGGTCCATGGCGTGCTCTTCCTCATCTATTGCGCCCTCATCGGCTACCTCTCGGTGGTCGGGCGCTGGCGCCGTAAGCAGACCGTGCTCGCGCTGATCGCCGCGGTGCTGCCCGTCGCCCCGTTCTTCGTCGAGCGGCACTGGCTGCGTGGCGACGCCGCCCGGCTGGGCGACGCAGAGCCGGCACGTCCCACCTCGAAGCCGGCCGGCCAGGCGGGCTGAGCCGAGGGCCGGCCCGGCCCCACCGCCCCACAGACCGGGCGATCCGCCCCGCACCGCCCCGAGACGGGCTCACGCGACACGCCGGAGAGAATGCACGGACATCCGCCCGTCCCGTGGCACCGTCAGTCCGGTCGGAATTGGGGTAGAGGGTGCGCGTCATCCCGCGTTCCCCCTCCCGCCGGCCGTGGCGAGTGGCGCGCGATCCGTGATTATGCGCCCACCACGATCCAACGGTACGCATCACGGGCAGACGTGCGCGGGGAGTGGTGGTCGAGTGGAACAGGTCCGGGTGAGCGCCGAGGATCACATCGTTCTCGTCTGCATCGCATGCGGCGACGAGCGCATCTTCGAACAACCCCCGTGCTCCGACGGGCACGGTGACGACTGCCCGGAGTGGGTCTGCACCTCCTGTGGCGCCGCGGTGCTGGTCGGGCCGGCCCCCGCGGAGCGGCCGACGGCCCAACCGAGGCCCGTGCGCGAGACCCCCGCAGTCCGGGATCTCCGCGGCCGCGATCGTGCCGCCGCGCGGATCCCGGCGTGAGCCTGCACAGTTCCGCCCCTCAGCCGGGGTACTCCGGACACCGGCTCACCGGTTCCCGCCCGCACGCAACGGGACCGAAACCGTACGCTAACCGTACGCTCCGACGTCCGGCCAGCATGATCAAGACCGACGTCCTACCGTTGCCGTCATGGGGGTCGCGCAGTCATCCGAGGCGAGCTCTCCGATCTTCCTCGCGGTCACCAACGCCCTGCGCGCGGGGATCGCGCGGCTGCGCCCGGAGGTGGCGGTGCACGAGGTGGCGGCGCCCACCCGGGTCGCGCCGTTCTCCTTCGCTCTGGCCGGTGGGCTGACCGGGGACGAGGCCGACACCGCGGCCGGCCGGCTCATCCTGCTCATGGATCCTCAGGGACAGCCGGCCTGGCAGGGCACGGCCCGCATCGTCTGCTACGCCCGCGCGAGCATCGACCGGGAGATCGCCGGCGATCCCCTGCTTGCCGAGGTCGCCTGGTCGTGGCTGCGGGAATCGTTGGAGGCGCACGGCGCGGGCGTGCGCGCCCTGGGCGGCACGGTCACGGCCACCGCGTCACAACGCTTCGGCGTGCTCGCGGCCGACGGGGACAGCTTCGCCGTGGAGCTGCGCTGCTCCTGGTCACCCGACTGGGCGGAGACCACCCTCGCATCCGACCTCGGCCCCGCAGGGCCGGGCGCGCAGGGCCAGCCGCCCTGGAGCGCCTCGGCGACGGCCGCCCACCTGCTCGCATTCGGCGACCTGCTCGCGGCCATGGCCGGCCTTCCCCCACAACTGTCCGGAGTCATCACACTACCAACCCGCCGGGGTTGGCCGCGTCACACCGGCCCGCCGGACGGACAGCACCGCACCACCCACCGCGCGCCGCGCGCCGCGGCCGACCCTCCACCGCGCGCACCTCCCATTACCGAGTCGTTACAAAGCGTATAAATAACGCGATTCACTGTAGGACACGGCTACCTCTGCCAGGATTCAGACGTACGATCACTGATCGTGACGTCAACGGTTCCTGAATCAACACAGCGGGTCAGCGGGGGTGTCAGCGCCGAGGTGGAGGTACAGTCCAGCACTGGTGCCCATGAGCCCATCCCGCTGCTCACCCCTGCGGACGGGGTACCCCCCGTCATCGTCGACACCGCGGAACTCGCCGCGGCGGCGGAACGCCTCGCGGCCGGCGTCGGGCCGGTCGCGTTCGACGCCGAACGAGCGTCCGGTTACCGGTACAGCCAGCGGGCCTACCTCGTCCAGATCCGACGGCGGGGCACGGGCTCGCTGCTCCTCGATCCGATCGCGCTCGAGGATCTGAGCGTCATCCAGGACGCGGGGGACGGGATCGAATGGGTGCTGCACGCCGCCAGCCAGGACCTTCCGTGCCTGTCCGAGCTCGGTCTGCGGCCGAGTCTGCTGTTCGACACGGAGCTCGCCGGCCGGTTGCTGGGCTACGAACGGGTCGGGCTGGGGATGATGGTCGAACGGGTGCTGGGCTACGGGCTGGAGAAGGGCCATTCGGCCGCGGACTGGTCGACCCGCCCGCTTCCCGAGCCGTGGCTGCGCTACGCGGCGCTCGACGTCGAGCTGCTGGTGGAGTTGCGCGACGCGCTCGAGGCGGAGCTGATCGAACAAAACAAGATCAAATTTGCCCGGCAGGAGTTCGCCGCGATCGTCGCGGCCCCGCCACGCGAGCCACGGGCCGAGCCGTGGCGCCGGACGAGCGGGATCCACCGCGCCCGGTCCCGCCGCCAGCTCGCGGCGGTCCGGGCGATGTGGACCGCCCGGGACCGGCTCGCTCGTACCCGTGACGTCGCGCCGGGTCGCGTCCTCCCGGACAGCGCGATCATGGACGCCGTGCTGAACGCCCCCACCGACGCGGCCGCGCTGGTCCGGCTGCCCATCTTCTCCGGACCACGGATCCGCCGCACCGCGAACGTCTGGCTCGACGCCCTGCGTGGCGCCGCCGCGCTGCCCGAGGAAGAGCTGCCCGCCCCGGCCGGACCGGGCGGCGACGGTCTGCCGCCGCCCAACCGCTGGGCCGAGCGCGACCCGGTGGCCGCGTCGCGGCTGGCCCGGGTACGGGCCGCGCTGGCCGCCCTCGCCGCCGCCCACACGATGCCGGTGGAAAACCTCCTCGAGCCCGCGTTGTCCCGGCGGCTCGCCTGGTCCCCGCCGAATCCCCTGACGGACACGACCGTCGCCGGGGCGCTGCGGGCCGGCGGGGCACGCCCCTGGCAGATCGAGCTGACGGCCGCTCCCCTGCTCACCGTCCTCGCCGAGCCGCCGACCAAACCAACCGAACCGACAGCACCGGCCGAACCGACAGCCGAGCCGGCGGGCTGACGGCCGGATCTGCGGGTCGTGGGCCAGGGACGGACCGGCGCATCACGACATTGGCATCCCACGACATTGGCATCCCCGGGCACCTGGCATCCATGGCTCCGAGATGTCTACTGGCTGGTAACCGCTGCCGTAGGCTAGCCGTGCCGGCGGTATCCGCGCCGGTGCCGGCTGGCTGTCCGAGCCCTGGAACCGGGTCCCGGACAACAGCCGACGTTCGACGGCGACGAACCAGCGGTCGGTGGCGGCCGCGGGTCGGGAGGTCCCGTGTTCGGATCATCCAGAAACTTCGTACGCGACGTCGTGTTCGTCGACGGGGTCCGAACCCCGTTCGGGAAGGCCAAGGGCGTCTACGCCGAGACCCGTGCCGACGATCTGATCGTGCGGGTGGTCCGGGAGCTGCTGCGGCGCAATCCCTCCCTCCCCCCTGAGCGGATCGACGAGGTGGCGATCGCGGCCACCACCCAGATCGGCGATCAGGGCCTGACCATCGGCCGGGTCGCCGCCATCCTGTCCGGGTTGCCGGAAACGGTGCCGGGCTTCGCAATCGACCGGATGTGCGCAGGCGCCGTCACGGCGGTGACCACGACGGCCTCGTCGATCGCCGTCGGCGCCTACGACGTGGCCATGGCCGGCGGGGTGGAACACATGGGCCGCCACCCGATGGGCGAAAGCGCCGACATCAACCCCCGGTTCGTCGCCGAACGGCTCGTGGACACCTCCGCGCTGGTGATGGGCTCGACCGCCGAGAACCTGCACGACCGGTACCCCAAGATCACCAGGTCGCGGGCGGACGCCTTCGCTCTGGCCTCCCAGGAGAAGGTCGCCAAGGCGTACGCGAACGGTCAGATCCAGCCCGACCTCGTCCCGGTGGCTGCCCGGCACGTCGAGGCGGGCTGGGAGTTCGTCACTGCCGACGAGCCGCCGCGACCGGACACCACGCAGGCGGGGCTCGCCGGGCTGCGCACGCCGTTCCGGCCGCACGGGCGGGTGACCGCGGGCAACTCCGCCGGGCTCAACGACGGCGCCACCGGCTGCCTGCTCGCCGCCGCCGAGGTGGCGGCCGAGCTGGGCCTGTCGGCGAAGATGAGCCTGGTGGGTTTCGCGTTCGCCGGAGTCCCCCCCGAGGTGATGGGCGTCGGGCCGATCCCGTCGACGGAGAAGGCGCTGGCCCGTACCGGCCTGACCATCGACGACATCGGCCTGTTCGAGCTGAACGAGGCCTTCGCCGTGCAGGTCCTGGCCTTCCTCGACCACTTCGGCATCGCCGAAGACGATCCCCGGGTCAACCCGTACGGCGGGGCCATCGCGTTCGGTCACCCGCTGGCGTCCAGCGGGGTGCGCCTGATGACCCAGCTCGCCCGGCAGTTCGCCGAGCATCCCGAGGTGCGCTACGGCATGACGGCGATGTGCGTGGGTCTCGGCATGGGCGCCACCACGATCTGGGCGAACCCGCACCACGCCGCGGCCGACTGAGCAGGCACGACGACTGAGCAGGCACGACGACCGACCCGGGACGACCCGTCCGACACGACCGGGCCCGCGGCGGAACCGAGGGGAGATCCATGACCATCGACGAGGTGACCCTGTCCTTGCCGGACGAGGTCGTCACGGCCGCCCACGCCCGTTACGCGCGGCTGCCCGGGGTGGCCAGGCCCGTCGCCCTGATCACCCTCGACAACGGTCATGACCACACCCGGCCGAACACCTTCGGCCCAGCCGGCCTGCGGTCCCTGCTCGCCGCCGTCGACGAGATCGAGGCGCACGACCCGCCGATCGCCGCGATCGCCGTCACCGGCAAGCCGTTCATCTTCAGCGTGGGTGCGGACCTGTCCTTCCGCTCGTCGCTCACCGACCCGGAGCAGATCCGCCCATCGCTCGCGGCGCTCGGCCGCCTCGGGCACGAGGCCTTCGCCCGGGTGGGTGAGGGTCGCCTGGGTGACCGGAAGGTCCCGACCTTCGCCCTCGTCAACGGAGCGGCGCTGGGCGGCGGGCTGGAGCTGGCCCTGCACTGCGACTACCGGGCGCTGTCCGCCGGCATTCCCGCACTCGCCTTCCCAGAGGTCTTCCTCGGCCTCGTCCCGGGCTGGGGCGGCACCCAACTGCTGCCCAACCTCATCGGCGCCGAACAGGCGGTGTCCGTCATCATCGGCAACGCGCTCAGCCAGAACCGCATGCTGCGCGGCCGGCAGGCGTTCGAGCTGGGTCTCGGGGACGTGCTGCTGGAGCCGGCGGACTTCCTGACGGAGGCGCTGCGCTGGGTGGGCCGGGTGCTGCGCGGCGAGGTCGACCCGGTGGCCGCCCGCGCGCCGGTCGAGCGGGGGGCGGCCTGGGCGGAGGCGATCGCACGGGGCCGGGCGCTCGCCGACGCGAAGCTGCACGGG
>NZ_CDWTNB010000135.1:0-10979 GCF_977947065.1 Frankia sp. CgJB1 | reverse complement strand
GACGATCCCAAAGCGCCAAGCCTTTCCGCGTAACGGGCCGTTGCGCTGTGCAGGCAGGTCGTCCTGTTGTGCTCGATGTGGAGGATGACGAACGCGGCGGCGACTATCCGTCCGATGCCCCCAGGGAAAGAGGCGGACATTCCGGAGTACTGTGAAAGTTGTTGTGAGCAGGGAGTCACCCTGTTCACCGACGGCCCGCTCGCCATTGCGGGTCCCCGCCCATTGCGTGTCCCCGCGGCCGCGGCACGGCCGTGGAACACTCCGTGAACCGTCCGGCGTATAGCGTCGAAGGCGCCGGACCCGATGAGTCCAGGCAGATCGGCCGGGTTCCGCCGGCCGCGGCCCGCGCACAGCCTGCGCACGGCCGGCGCAGGGAAGGATCGCGATCGCGATGTTCTCGTTCGGGATAGTGCCGGCCCTGGCGGGGCTCATGGCGACGGCGATCGCCGCCGGGCTGTGGTGGTCGGCGGGCTGGTGGGGGGCCGCCGCCGTGTCCGGCGCCCTGCTCGCCCTGGCCGTCCACGACGTCACGCAACGCCGGCACGCAATCCTGCGGAACTACCCGGTGTTCGGCCACCTCCGCTTCATACTGGAGTCCATCCGGCCGGAGATCCAGCAGTACTTCATCGAACGCAACTACGACGGCCGCCCGTTCGACCGCGACATCCGGACGAGCATCTACGAACGAGCGAAGGGCATCCACAGCGACCAGGCGTTCGGCACCGAGCGCGATGTCAACGCGGTCGGCTACGAGTACCTGCTGCATTCGACGGTGCCACTGGCGGTTGCGCCGGGCACCCCGTCGCCCCGGGTGCGCATCGGCGGCCCGGACTGCACCCGGCCGTATGACATGGCGCTGCTCAACATCTCGGCGATGAGCTTCGGAGCGTTGTCGGGCAACGCCGTGCTCGCGATGAACCGCGGCGCGGCGGCGGGCGGTTTCGCTCACGACACCGGGGAGGGCGGTCTCACCGAGCATCATCTGCGCTACCACGCCGACCTCGTCTGGGAGATCGGCAGCGGCTACTTCGGTGCCCGCACGGCGGACGGCGACTTCGACCCGGCGCTGTTCAAGGACAAGGCAGCTCTTCCCTCGGTCCGGATGATCGAGCTGAAGCTGAGCCAGGGCGCCAAGCCCGGCCTCGGCGGCATCCTGCCCGCGGCGAAGGTCAGCGCCGAAATCGCGCGGGCCCGCGGTGTCCCGGCTGGGGTGACCTGTGTCAGCCCGCCGGGACACCGGGTCTTCTCAACTCCGCGGGAACTGGTGCTGTTCATCGCCCGGATGCGGGAGCTCGCGGGCGGCAAGCCCACGGGATTCAAACTGTGTATGGGGTCCCGGCGGGAACTGCTCGCGATCTGCCGGGCGATACTGGCGGAGGGGATCACCCCCGACTTCATCGTCGTCGACGGAGGTGAGGGCGGCACCGGCGCCGCGCCGCTGGAGTACGAGGACCACGTCGGCACTCCGCTCACCGAGGGCCTGATGACGGTGCACAACGCACTCGTTGGCGTCGGCCTGCGGGACCGGGTCCGGATCGGGGTGAGCGGCAAGATCGCCACCGGGGTGGACATCGTCAAACGGCTCGCCCAGGGCGCCAACTATACCAATGCGGCCCGCGCGATGATGATGGCGGTCGGCTGCATCCAGGCGCAACGCTGTCACACCAACACCTGCCCGGTCGGGGTGGCCACCCAGGATCCGCGCCGCGCCCGCGCGGTGGACGTCGCTGACAAGGGCGAGCGGGTACGCCGCTACCAACAGGCCACGGTGGCCCAGGCGGTGCAGGTGATCGCTTCGCTGGGCTGCGCCGGTCCCGAACAGCTGCACCCGGGGATGCTGATGCGCCGGGTCACCCACACCGACACCCGCAGCTACGCCGAGCTGTACGAGTGGCTCGAACCCGGGGAACTGCTCGCCGAGCCGCCGGCGGACTGGGCGGCGGACTGGGCCGCGGCCGACCCGGACCGCTTTCGCCCCTGATCCAGGGGTACCACGACGCTCTTCGGGAAAAGCTCGTGCGGGAAATGGCCGCGCGCTTCTCATACAGACAGGAAGGGCCGGAGGATGCCAGCAATCACGCCATGTCTATGGTTCGATACTCAGGGCGAGGAGGCAGCCACATTCTACACGTCGATCTTCCCGAACTCGCGGATCGTCGACATCACCCGCTACGGCCCGGCCGGGCCCCGTCCCGAGGGTACGGTCATGACCGTCCGGTTTGAACTGGATGGTCAAGAGTACGTCGCGCTGAACGGCGGACCCGAGGTCACCTTCTCGGAGGGGATCTCGCTGCAGGTCGGCTGCGGTTCCCAGGCCGAGATCGACGAGTACTGGGACCGGCTGACCGACGGTGGCGAGGCAGGACCCTGTGGGTGGATCAAGGACCGGTACGGGCTGTCCTGGCAGATCGTGCCCACGGCCCTGCCCGAGCTCCTTGACGATCCCGACCCGGGCCGGTCCCAGCGGGCGATGCAGGCGATGCTGAAGATGTCGAAGCTCGACATCGAGGAGCTGCGCCGGGCCGCCGACGAGGCGTGAGACCCGGCGACGGACGGAACGGGCGCCGCGCTCAGGGCACGCTGGTAGGACGACGCCGGGCAGCCAGGGCCACGGCGATGCCGCAGGTCAAGCCGAGGAGCAGGACGATCGGCCCCTGCCGGACGAACCAGGGAGCAACCTGCGGATGATCGATGAACAACAGCTCGCAGTGCGGCAGGGCCAGGAACGAGCCGACCACGGTGACCGCCCCGAGCACCCGTCGCGGCGCCTGCCCGGTCAGGCCGAGGAGCACGGCGCCCCAGGTGAGATACCAGGGGTAGAGAACGGGTCCGAGCAGGGCCAGGCTGAGTAGTGCCAGCCCGGCGGTGGCATGCGGTTCACGGTCGCGGACGGTCACCAGCAGCCAGACGAAGATCCCGGCGGCGACGGCCACACCCGCGGCCCGGGTGGGTCCCACCAGATCCTCGAAGCGCATCGCCGATCCGGCCATCCTCGCCAGGACGGACAGAAAATCGGCGAGGCAGGTGGTCGGGGCGTAGAGGGTCAGTCCGGCGGCCGGTGTCCACGCGGCGCGCAGCCATCCGAAGCCGTCGGGTACCAGACTCGACAGCACCACGACGACGCTCGCCACGACGGCGAGGTCCCGCCCAGCGACGGCACCGACGCGACGGAGCTGGGCCGCACGCCGACCCGATCCGACCGAGGCCGCGGTAGCGGCACTCACTGCCCTGACCGACCGCCAGACCAGCACCACCACGACGACCAAGGCCGCGGGCCACTTCACCAGCGCGGCCGCGGTGATGAGGACGAGACCGAGTACCGGCCTGCCGCGGTACACCGCCGTCAGACCGCCGACGAGCAGCGCCAGCAGGATGGCCTCGAGATGGATCGCGCCGACGAGCTGCAGCAGCACGATCGGACTACCCGCGCAGAACGCCAGCGCCCAGGGCCGGCGCGCCACGGAGGACACCCGCACCACGCACACCGCCATCACGACGACGCTCGCCCCCGCGACGACCCGGTGCAGCACGACCGCGCGCAGGACGTCACCGCCCGCAAGCGCATTCACCAGCCGGAAGTAGCCGAGGGCGACCGGCCCGTAGGGCGACAGTGCTGATCTCCAGATCGGATCGACGGCCAGCAGGACGGGGCGGGCGCCGAGCGCGGTGGGCCCGGTGGCGTAGGGGTCGAGCCCGGCGGCGAGCATCGTCCCCTGCGCGGTGTAGCAGTAGACGTCGAGGCTAAGGATCGGCGGGCCGAGCAGCACCGGAACGGCCCAGCAGCCGATGATGAGGCCTATCCGCGGGACCGACAGGTCGCCCTGGTGCGCGCGCTGGCACAACCGGAACCATGCGCCGACGAGCAGCGCCACCCCAATGATCATAAAAGCGGGTAGCGGAGAGGGGCGGTCGAGCGGCACCGGGTCGAGCAGCCCGAACCAGCGTGACGGGGTCACGACTCCGGGCTGCAGGGCCAGTCGCCCCGCTACCAGCACCACCAGCACCGATCCGGCGGTCCCACATCCCGCGAGCAGGACGGCGCCTCCGTCGAGGCGTCCGCCAACGCCCCCACCGATGCACGACGAACGGCGTCGACCAGGATCGCCCGGTCGGGCGGTTCCGTGCGGCGCGGTGTCCTCTATCTTGTCCATTCCGGTACAAAGCCTGACGTTTCTACCTCGCCAACAGGCGGCGCGCCCGGGACCACCCGGTGAACAATACCTGTCCTGTAAGGATGTCGGAGCCCACGGGCACCGGCCCGGCCCGCGGTGTCCTGCCTCGGCCCGCGGTGTCCTGCCTCGGCCCGCGGTGTCCTGCCTCAGCCCGCGGTGTCCTGCCTCAGCGCCGACGGCCACCGGCGGATGGCGCCGGGATGAACGGCTGATGGTGGCTGCCGGGCTCCCAGCTGGCGGACCGCCTCGGGGTGCTATGCCGAACGCATGCGGCAAGCGAGAACCATGCGCCCGGCAACCGGTACCGCCTGCCCCGACGGGGAGACGGCAGGCCCGGGACCGGTGCCGGTCGCCTCGGCGCGACCGACGGCGCCCGTCGTGACCACGGGCGTCGCCGCCGCGCTGGTGGTGCTCACGGTGATGATCGCACCGCAGCCGCAGACCGACTTCGCTGTCTACCGGCTGGGTGGGCAGGCCGTCTGGGACGGGCCCGCCCTTTACCAGGTGCGTACGGCGGCCGGCCTGCCCTTCACCTACCCGCCGATCGCGGCGGTGCTGTTCACGCCGTTCGCCGCCATCCCACTGGGGCTGGCCGAGGTCGTCTGGGCCGCGCTGACCGTCGCGGCACTCATCCTGCTGCTGTCCAGGCTGCGGGCCTGGCTCATCCCGCCGACCGGCACCGCGCGGGCCGCCGGGGCCAGGCGGGCACTGGGCTCGCGCTGGGCGCCGCCGCTGCTGCTGGTGGCGGCGCTCGCGACGGAACCGGTTCGCAGCACCATCATCTTCGGGCAGGTCAACATCCTGCTGATGCTGGCGGTCTGGCTCGATGCCGGGCCCGGGCGACGGTCCACACCGTTCACCCGATTGCCACCGGGTGCTCTCACAGGTCTCGCCGCGGCGGTGAAACTGACTCCGTTGATCTTCGTGGCCTACCTGTGGCTGGCCGGCCGGCGCCGGGTGGCGATCGGAGCGGTGGGGACGTTTCTCGCGGCCCATGCCGTGGCATTCGCGCTGGCACCCGCGGCGTCCCGCGCCTACTGGGGCGGGGTGTTCGCGGATCCGGGCCGGATCGGCTCGGTCACGTACGCCGGCAACCAGTCGCTGTACGGCGCGATGACCCGGATCTGGGGAGACGGCGCGTCGGTAGTCCAGATCCACCGGCTGATGGTGGCCGCCGTCGCCGTCACCGGGCTGGCGCTCGCGGTGCGGCTGCACCGGCGCGGGGAGCCCGTCGCGGGCCTGCTCGCCTGCGCGGTCACCGGACTGCTGGTCTCGCCGATCTCGTGGAGTCACCACTGGGTGTGGGCGGTGCCGACGCTGCTCTGGCTCGCCACCAACGGCACCAACGGCACCAACGGCCGAGCCTCACACCGGTACGTCGGAGCGGCGCTCGCCGGCTACGTGTTGTTCGTGGCCTCCCCCGTCTGGTGGATCACGCCCCACGATCAGAACTGGCCGCACCACCGCGACCCGACCATCCTCCTCACGAACGCTTACGTGATCGCCGGTGTCGTGCTCCTGGTCACCTTGGCGCGCGTCGCCGGCCGCCGGGACCTGTACCGCCGATCATGGGGAATGCGACATCCGGACCTGGTGCGCCGGGGCGTCAGGGCCTAGGGGGGCTAGGGGGGACTAGGGGCTAGATGAGCCCGGGAGGTGTGGCAGGTCGGGCCGGGGTGGATCGGGCAGGGTGAGCTCGGTCGGGCCGAACCGGTCGGTGAGAAAGCGGCTGTGCGCGAGCAACTGGGCCGTGTCGCCGCGGGCGGCCGCCTCGGTGACCTCACGCATCCCACCGGCGAGCAGGGCCAGCGTCGCCAGCAGGACATCGCGGGGGGTGCGGCCGTCGGGCAGCCGGTGGGTCTCGGCGTAGGCCCGCGGCAGCCCCAGATAGGTCTCCACCGCGATGGGCAGGTAATCGGCGACCGTCCGCTCGACGGCGAACGTCTCCGGCGAGCCGGGACGCAGCAGGTGCGGGGTGTCCAGAACCTGCCGCAGCGCCCCGATGACCTCCTCGGCGGCCGCGGCGAGTGCCCGGCCGTCCGGTGCTCGGTCGATCAGAGTCCGGTACTGGGCCTCGACCGCCGTCCGCAGATCACCCACGTCGATCCCACCGCCCGCGACCGCGGCGCGGCGCGGCGGTGCGACCAAAGCGCCGATCGCGTAGAGCGCCGCGACGACCGGCGGCCAGAACGGCCAGTCCACCAGGCCCGCGGCACTCGCGCCGGCGCCGGCGAGCGCGCACGTGCAGCCGGCGATGTTCTTGGCCGAACCGAACCAGGTGAGGATCCACTGTCCCCGGCCGGGGATCGGCGGCGGCGGGGGTGGTGCCGGGCGCGGGAGCCGCCCGCGGTGGACGCGGCGCCGGCGGTTCACTGGTAGCCACGGATGTCCTTGAACGCGTCCGCCAGCGACGAGGTACGGGCGTCGAACACCGCGCCGCCGGTGTCGGCGGAGATGTCCCGCAGCGCCGCCGGGTCGGCTTCCCCGAAGGCGATCGTGAAGGTAGGCACGGCACGCGCGGCCGCCGGCAGCCGCTGATAGGAGGAGCGGAAGTCGGCGGCCGAGATACCGGAGTTGTTCTCCCCGTCGGTCATCAGGACGATCGACGTGAGGTAGCCGGGGTCGGCCTCGGCGGCCGCGCCGGCGGCCCGGTAGCCGGCCTCCAGCGCCGAGTAGATCGCGGTGTTGCCCTGGAGTTGCAGGCCGTCCACGAACGTGTTGACGCCCGCCAGATCCGCGGAGCCCGGCCGCGGGTCGTTCACGGCGAAGTCCATGGGGTCGTGGGCCCGGCCGGCGAAGGTGATCATTGTGATCTTCTCGCGACCCCGGAACCGGGCGAACCTGCCGGGCAACGTGTCGTCCGCACCGGTGAGCCCGCGCAGCGCCGCCTGGAGCGCCGCTATCCGCGGTCCGGCCATCGACCCGGACAGGTCGAGCAGGAAGATGGCGTGGCTGGGCCGCCGGAACCGGTCGAGGTAGGCGGACAGCAGCTGGTCGGCGACCTGCCGGCTCGCTGGGAAGGGCAGCTCGGTGAGCGTCCGCGTCGGGAACCGGGCGTCCAGCGCCACTCCGGGCAGGGCCGGCCGGCGGCTCGTGGTGATCTGCAGCCGGCGCTGCGTCTGCGGCAGGCGCAGCCAGCTGACGACCCGGTCGTAGAGATCACGCTTATCCGGCCGCAGCAGCAGGAGAGGATAGTCGGAGGTGACGATCCCGTCCCTGGGATAGATCAGCTCCAATGGTTCGCGCAGCCGGTGCCCGGCGTTCAGGGCCAGCAGCACCGACTCATAGTTGATCATGCTGCCGAGAGTGTCCTGGGAGCGGGCGTAGGCGTCGGTCAGGAAACCGGAACTGCCCGCGGTCAGTGCCTGGCCAGAGAAGAACGAGGTCAGCTGGGCAGGCCTGATGTCCTGCGGGCGCAGCGTGTCCGAGGTGCCGGCGAGTGCCGCCGCCACCCCGACCAGGGCGGAGAAACCCGAGTTCGACGCCGCGGGATTCGTCATGGCGTAGGAGAGCTGGCCGGCCGCCACCTTCGCGGCGATGTCGGCCCAGGTCACGTTCGGGTTGCCGGTCCAGCCGAACTGCCGGGCCAGGCTGCGCCGGACCCCGAACACCACCGGCGACAGCATGATCGACGATCGCGCGGCCACGGGCGTCGCGCCGGTCGGCAGCAGTCGCAGGTACCGGTCGGAGGCGAACCAGGCGGCGTCGGCCTGGGCGGTGCCCCTGGTAATCGCGTCGGCGCCGTCCAGGGTGCCGGTGTAGGTCAGCCGCAGGGTGACGCCGGTCGCCCGGGTGAGATCGGAGAGCAGCGGCTGGATGTCCTGGAGTTCGGAGCCGGCGAGGACGGTGAGTTCGCCCGCGGATTCGCCGGTGCCGGACCCGTCCGCCGGTCCTGAGCCTCCGCCCGAGCAGGCGGCCGCGAACAGCACCGTCAGGAGACACACGAGCAGGGCTGCGCGCGGCCGTCGGTTCACCGGCCGCCGCCCGGCAGCGTCAGCTCGCCACCTCCGTCGGGGTACGAGCCGAGTTCGCCGCCCGCGGCCGCGGCCGACCGGTCCAGGTAGGCGGTGGCCCTGCCGATCTCGGTGGACAGCGCGTCCACTGTCGTTCGCATGGTGTCCAGCGCGGCGGCGCGGTAGTCGTCGATGGCGTCGATGGTGGCGTAGATGTTCGCGAAGGCCTGCTGGAGGGCCCGCAGCGAGACGGTCGCCGAGGACGCCTGCCGGTGCACGTCGACGCTCTGCCGGCGCAACAGCTCCGATGTGCCGGAAATAATCTTCTCGGTGGTGCTGTTCAGGGCCGAGATCTGGTCGAGGACCAGTTTCTGGTCGGCCAGCGCCTGGGCGACGATCACCGCGGTGCGCAGCGCCGACACGGTCGTGGTGCTCGCCCGGTCCACATCCTTGATGAGTTCGAGGTTGTTGCGCCGGAGCAGGTCCAACGCAAGGTAGCCCTGTGCGCCGACGGCAAGCTGGGTGAGCAGGTCCTGGTGCTTCTGGCGGACGTAGAACAGCACATCTTGGCGAAGCTCCTCAGCCCGGTCCGGGTCGGTGCCCGCGAGCGCCGCGATCCCCGTCTCGAGCTCACCGTCGAGTCTGCCGGCGAGGTAGGCGTACTCCCGCAGCCGGTCGATCGTCGCCCACAGGTTCTGCTTCTCCTGCTCGATGGCGGCGTTGTCCCGGCGCAGCTCCTCCTGACCGTGCTGCAGGGAGCGCAGAATCCCGTCCAGGTGGGCCTGCGACGACCGGTAGGAGGCGAAGTAGTCCCGCAGCCGGTTGCCGAAGGGGAGCACGCCGAGCAGCTTTCTGGGGGCGTCGAGATTCTGCCGGGAGGGGTCGAGATCCGCCACGACCCGGCGCGGCTCGACCAGGGACTTCGACACCGCCGAGGTCTGGTCGAAGGGCCCGGAGTTCATCGCCCGGGTGGGCTTGTCGAGCAACCGGTTGGACACCGACGCCGATTCCCGGATCTCCTTCTCCCCCAGCCGGTGCACGGCGGCGACCTTCGACGTGAACGCCGGCGAGTGGGCATCGATGGACAGCAGCGTGCGCGCGAACGTGCCAGCCTGCTCGTCCAGCCGGGCCGCGGCGCCCGGATCGATCGGAACGGCCGGTTCGGCCCGGTCAAGGGGCACCGGTGCCACCGGCTCGGGCGGGGTCAGCACCAGGTCGCCGCCAGGTGCCGTATTGCCAGGTGCCGTATCGCCGGGTGCCGTATTACGGTCGGCGGCCGGCGGTTGCGTGGTCAACCGGGTCTCCCCTGCGCCTGGTTCACAATCTTGTCAATCATGCGTTCCTCGATGGCGGCGGTGGGCGGTTCCACCACGTCAACCAGCGACGGCGGCGGCGCGAGACCCCGTTCGGTGGCCAGGCGGCGGCCGTACGCGGCATCCGCGGTACGAAACCCGTGCTGAGCCGCGAGACGCTGCAGCTGCGGGTCGGTGGCGAGTAGCCCCGCCCGGCGGCCTCGCCATCGGCGGTCAGCGGTACCACCGTGTGCTTCGCGTAGATCGTTGGCTCCGGGTACATGAGGACCATGTCGGGGCTGATGGAACCGTCCTTCGCGAGCTGACGGGCGACAAACTGCGCCTCGTAGATCATGGCCATCGGCGTCTTCCCCATCCCAATGGTGAGGAAGTCGTCGAAGGGTTCCTGGGTGGACTGCTCGACATAGCCCTGCTTGACGAACAGCGGTGCGCAGCGGGCGGCCACCTGATCCGCCGCGGCGCTGTCGGCGACGACGTTGCCGCCGTTCTCGACATAGCTGGCGATTGCCAGGTACAGCGCCGCGGAGTTCGACGTCCGCACATCCGTCGAACTGATGAGCACGGACTTGCCGGTCTCGAAAGCGGTGTTCCCCGGCAGGTCCGACCAGCGGGTGTTCCTACCGACCAGATCGAGGTAGCCGCGCATGTTCAGGACGTGGTGGCCGCCGTCCATCCGCACGACCCCGGCGTTCTGCAGCAGTGACGCGATCGGCTGGAAGGTGACGATCGCCATCGGGCTGAAGAAGGGGACGTAGGACTTCGTCACCTTCCTGGCGGCCCTGATCCGGTCGGCCTGCGGCGCGTCGGCCGGAAAGGCCAGGTCATAGGGGGTCAGGTCGCGGCTGGTGGCGATCTCCCTGGACCCCGCGGTATCGACCTGCAGCCGGTAGCCGAGCTCCGCGAGCCGGACGCCCACCGCGGGGTCCGCGAAGAAGTCCCGCTTCTCCGAACCGGCCAGGACCCGGACGGTCCGCACGTTGCCATCGGGCGGACCACTGCCGGCGTCGCCCCCCCCAGCCGGGGGACCACGATCAGGGCCACCACCGCGATCACGAGCAGACCGGCCAGCAGGAGCCCGACGGTCCTGCCCCGCTGCGCCGAACGCACCAGCCCTCCGCCCGAATCCCCCGATTGGCCCCGTCTGCCCCCATGATGGTAGATCCCGGCGACACTCCGGTAAACGGCGACGTCACATTTCGGTCGCACGGTGTGCACCGCTCGGCCATCAATTAGTCCCGGTCCGCGTGGGATCTGCGAAGACCCAACCATCCGCAGACGGTGGCCACGCTCCCCGGCGACACGTTCTCGACGTTCAACCCACGCGACCGTTCCCTGGTGACGGTGGATGGCCGCGGCGCCCGTCTGTGGGAGACGAGAGGGGACGAGATCACCCACGCGCTGTGCGGCTCCGTCACGACCACCATCACCGAGGATCAGTGGCGGAGATACGCCCCCGATCTCGCGTACCGGCCTCTGTGCCGGTAACCGCGCACCGGCTGCGCAGCCGGGCGGCGTCGATGCTCGCCCCAATGCCACTTCCG
>NZ_CDWTNB010000134.1:0-11040 GCF_977947065.1 Frankia sp. CgJB1 | reverse complement strand
GGCCTGGGCGCAGCCGGCGGCCGGCCCACCGAGCTCATCGTCCGCGCAGGCCGTCGTCCTGGCCGCGGCCGATCCGGCCAACCCGTTCGGTGCCGCGCTGCCCTGGCCGACCCGACCGGGGGATGACGCGGACGGCGCCGCCGGCCACCGGCCGGGGCGCAAGGCGAGCGCGATGGTCGTCATCATCGACGGGGAACTCATCCTCTACGTGGAACGCGGGGGCCGTTCCCTGCTGTCATGGACCGAGAACGACCATCGGGTGGCCCCGGCGGTGGAGGCGTTGGCCCGCGCCGTGCGGGACGGCCGGCTCGGCAGGCTCACGGTGGAGAAGGCGGACGGCCAGACGATCGTCGGCAGCACCCTGGGTGCCGCCCTAGAGCGCGCCGGTTTCCACCCGACCCCGCGGGGCCTGCGGCTGCGGAGCATCAGTTCCGAGAGCATCAGTTCCGAGAGAAGGAAATGAGACGGGCACGTCCGCGGGTGAACGCTCCCTCGGCAGCCTTGAGACTGATCTCCAGATCCACGGCCGCCTCCCGGGTACTCTTCCCGGCCGCCCGAGCCATGATCACCTCACGCTCCCGGCCCTGCAGTGCCCCGGCCCGGGCCAGCAGCCAGCAGGCTTCCGCACGGTCGCAGACGGCGTCGTCCGGGGCCGGCTCCCACGGCTGCAGATAGCCGCGTACGACCGCCCGCTCCGCGCGCTGACGAGCTCTATGATGATCAATACACAGACGTAGCACCGTCGTCGTCAGAAACTGCCCGATCCGGCTCGCGTCGAGATCCCGAAATCCGGCGGCGCGGATGAATGCCTCGTGTACACAGTCCTCCGCGTCGGCCTTGCTCGGCAACCGCCTACGGGCTATGTGGATGAGCCGATCACGATGCGGGAGCATCAGCGACCAGCGCTGCTGGCTGTATGGCCGGTCCAGCTCGACCACGGGCGCAGCGGATACAAAATCAACCGAGGGCGTGTCCCCGGCAGGGCATGTCACGGCTTGCTCCACCTGTCATGCTCAGACCGCGCCACCCCCCAGCACGATCGCCTACCTTCCCGGAGCGCGCCAGCACCGAGAATCGCGATGTGCCTTGGTCAGTTGGACCCGCTGCTTGCCAGAACAGCGGACTAGGACAAGGCGGACATTACCATCCGCTCTCACGTGAGCCAGCAGCGGCATATCCCGGTGGGCGGCGTGCCCGCCCGATCGATACGCACCGTGTTATCGCCCGGCTGTGATCCGAGCTTATCGCGAGCCGCATTGGCGCCATCAACCGGTCAGTACACCGCCAAAACGGGCGAGAGAATGACGTTCTGCTTCGTAAGCCCTCATGGAGCCACTCGCCGCCGGTCACTGTGGGTACACGAAGGAACTGGGCGGAACGTCTCGACGACCTACCCGATGGCGCTACCCGGTCTGGTACACGACACCTGATACACGACACGAGGTACGACAGCCCGTCCCCGCTGTCGGGTGCCATCGAAGATTTTAGTATGGCATCCTATTTTCGGTATAGATTTCAATAGGAAGCCAAAGGTTTTAGTAGCTGACCCGGTTTGGTGACGGCACGGCGCGGTGCAGGCCCGGAGCGGGAGCCGTTCAGGTGCGACTGCGTGGGTGTCGGGGTGGTGGGCCGGTGGGTCCAGAAGGTGGCGACCGCCCCGGTGGCGATGCCCGGTTGTTCGCCGGGTGCCGGTGGTAGCGCGATCGGCTCGGGCTGGGTGACCAGCCACCGGGTGAGGTCGATTCAGGTCTGGGCGCGGCGGCGCACTGGTGTGTCCGGGGCCAGCCGGACGACGAGGTGGTCGCGGGGCAGCGGGTACACCGCGTTGGAGCGGTGATGCAGCAGCTCCGCGCCAGTGGGGGTCGACCCCGAAGACCCGCCAGGCATCGCGCAGCACCGGCAGGCCGGGCAGTCCGGAGTCCTGGCGTGCGGGCAGGGCCATCGACGGCTACGCCGCCGTGGTAGCCAGCGCCCTGCGGATGTGCTCGCGCAGGTCGACGACCTCGGGCTACCTGTTGTGCGGGGCGGCCACGGTGTCCAGCACACGCAGCCGGGCGTAGCCGCGGGTGGAGGACAGCCCCGTGATCGCGTCCACCGCGGCGTAGCCGGTGGCCACTGCGGCGTCGAGATCACCGGCCTGGAACTGCACCGAGGCCAGCGGGGGCAGGATCACCGCGCGGCTGCGTTCGTACTCCGCGCCGTAGCCGGTGGCCGCCGTGGTCAGCTTCTCGATGGCCTCGGGCGCGAACTCCGGGCGGGTCAGCGACAGCAGGTACAGCGAGTGCCCCTGCTGGGGGTGATCTCCGCCTCGTTGACGAACCACGCCCACGGCGGGGTCGTGGCCGGGTCGGCGGCAGCGTAGGTGTCCTGGGCGTTCCCGATGGCGCGGCGGGTGGGTTCGGGCTCACCGAGGGCGGCACGGCACCACCCGAGCACGGCGGAGATGTAGCCCTGAGAATTCGTAATGAAGTAATTAATGCAAGCCAATATGCGTCTTCGCAGGTCACGGGCTCGCGAGGACCCCGAAGTGAACAAGTTATTTCATTCCGAATCCTGAGTGATCGTGCTGACCGGGTGGCTGCGGTTGGCGGCCGTGGCCGAGGCAAGCTGGACCAGGCGCAGCGCCTCACCCGCGCGATCGGCGTGTTTGGTCGGGTCGAGGCCGTGCAGGTGAGGGCCTGGTGTGCCATGTCCAGCAGCACGTCTACGGCGAGGTCCGGGGCGCGGGGGTGGTCGTCGGCACGGCGGGCGGTGTCCAAGGCGTAGGTCCACAGACGGCGTGCGGCGTCGTGGTCCTCGACGTCGTAAGCCATCCACCCGGCCATGCTGGCCAGCTCGGCGACCGCGACCAGCAGCCGAGTTCGGACCTCCGGTGCGCAGACGGCGTCCTCCAGCCGGCGCACCTGGTGCAGTTGCGTGATGGCCGCAGCGCGGCACAGCCCGCCGCCGTGGGCGAAGTCCGAGCGGCGGAATCCGTCGGTGATCGCCTCGATCGCGTCGACATCCGCGGCGCCGATGCGGGGCCTGCTCACCGGTTCGACCTCACCGGGCAGTAGCGCGCCCAACCGGGCCAGCTCGGGATGCAGGCTCGATCCCAACGTGGCGGCTGTGACCAGGGTGAGGAAGTCCCTGCGCTCCAACCAGCTCACCTCCTCCTGTGCCACCACGCTACCCGGGTCCTCGGCCGGGAAGCCGAGCAATCGCGGTGGGATGCGCAGGCGGGTGGCCAGACGGGCAGCCAGCTTGACGTGGGTCAGCCGACGCTCACCCCCGCTCCACAGCCGAAACCCGGGACTGGGACAGATCCAGCAGGTCAGCGAGCTGGAGCTGGGACAGCCCGGTGTGCTGACGGACTGCGGCGAACACCGCGCCGAAATCGTAGCGGGCCAGCGCGGCGCGCAGGTCCGCGTCCTCGTAGAACCCGTCCGGGATCGGCTTGCGGAACCCCGCGGCGCGGGTGCACGAGCCGCACATCCGGTCGGTGGCGGTGGCCAGCACGGTGCCGCAGAACCGACAGCGTTGTCGTCCTGGACCAGTCATGGCTCGCCTTCCGCTCCCGAACGGTGTTCGCGCAGGTTCACAGCGTAAACCCCAGCTCTTACCAGTCGGTCGTGTCGAGCCCGCGATGTCAAGCCCCAGTGGGGCTAGCACCGCTGGGGATCGGAAAGGCCGGTACGGACCGGGATGGTGATGGACATGGCCACGCCGCTGACGATGACCGACCAGGCCCCACCTAAGCCGATCCCCGCTGGTCCGCGCCGCTGCGCGGGTGGGGCCGGACTCGTCAACGATGGGGACGGCGGCGGCCGACGCAAGCGCCCGGTGGCCCGACTCGGAGCCCCGACCTGGGTCGGGCCACCGGGTTTCCATCCCGGTGCCGCCCGCCGGACGCCCACTGATGATCTTCCCCACCGGCGGCGGTCGGCGAGGTGCTTGCTCGTGGCCCGCGGGCGTGATCGGGGTGCGGTCGCTGATGGAGGAACGGACGACGGCGCGGCCCACGGGACCGGTAGCGGGATGGTGGTGGGGCACCAACTGGCCCGGCGGCACCTTCTGTGCCGGCCGCGCCCACGTGGTGCATCCCGCCCAGCCCGCCTCCGGGTTGTGCGGGCTGCCGGTAGACGACGTGTGGGAGCGGCGCTCGCCGATGCCAGAGCACCTGTGCCCGGACTGCTGTGTGCTGGCGATGGCCACCTCTTACCCGCCGTTCCCGCCATCCCCAGCGCCCCCGCTGCCGCACAGGCCGGAAAGCATCGGCAGGCCGCTCCCGGCGCCCGAGGCACCGGCCGAGAAGACAACCCCGCTGCCCGCCGGCCAGATCCACCTCAACGACCTCATGGTGCTCCCTGGCCGCGGCGAACTGTCCTCGGTCATCGGAGTCTGGCCGTGCTCGGACCAGCACACACGCCTGCTGTACGTGTGCACCGCCAACGGCGACTGGGCACACCGGCGCACGGACAGCCCGCTGCTGCGCGCCAGCATCCGCTCCCCGGCCGGCCGCAGTCAGCCGACCCGCCGGACGAGCACGCAACAGGTTCCTGGCCTGGAAGTCCTTGCCCCGCAATGCCTCCACCGCCAGGTTAAAGAATATCCACCCGTCAACAACGAAAGGTTCACCATGACCGCAACCCTCGCCACCGAGACCCCGACCACGCCGCCCCCAGCCACCGAGGACCCGTTCGCCCTCGACGTGCAGATCATCACCGACGTTCCGCCCGGCCATCCGCTGGCCGGTTGCAAGGGCAACACCGACGACGGCTGTGACCTCACCTGCGCGTCCGCGTGCGTCACCGGCGGCGTGTGAGATCCGCTGCCCGGATGCGCGGCACCGGGGCCGGGGGCGACGTCCTCCGGCCCCGGCGCTGCCCCACTCGCCCGATCTCGACAGCCCTTGGAAGACCCGATGCGTGCCAGCGACAGAAAGCCGCTCTACCGACACGTCGACGTCGCGTTGCTGCGGGCCGCAGCAACTCCGCTGACCGACACCGTGGACTCCTGGCCCGACCTGACCGACATCGGCGGATGCCGGCGTTGGCTGGAGGAGATGTGGTCCCGGCCCGATCTCGCCGGTGCCGTGCGCCAGGCCAGCCCGTCCCTGGGGGAAGGCGTCGACGCCGTCCGCGCCGGGCATGTCGTGAGCGACAAGCAAATCCGCAGCGCCACCCTGTCCACCGCGCGGTACCTGTTGCGCAGCATCGGCCGCCCCACCCCGTTCGGTCTGTTCGCCGGTGTGGCGCCGGTGGTCTTGGGAAGGACGGCCCAGGCGGACTGGGGCGAGGAGCATCGGGGCGTGGCTCGTGTCAACACCGGGTGGCTGGCCGACATCATCGCTCGGGTCGAACGGTGCCCCGAACTGCTGGAACAGCTCGATGTGGTGGTCACCGACCTCGCTGTCCGCCGCGGCGGGCGACTCGAAGTACCGCAAGGGCCGAACAGGGTGACCATCCGCTACACCCGCGCGGTCGCGGCCGTCCACGACCTAGCGGCAACGCCGGTCCGGTTCGGGGCGCTGATCGACATGCTGGCCGAGGACTTCACCGCCTCCCGACCCACCCTGCGGGGCATGCTCACCGAACTCGTCTGGCAGGGCTACCTGCTGACTAGCCTGCGTGCCCCGTTCACCGTCACCGACCCGTTCGCCTACCTCATGGACCGGCTGCGCGACGCCGACGCCGTCTCCATCTCGGACATCGCGCCCCTGGTTGGTGACCTCGACACCATCCTGGCCGAGTTGCGCCACCACAATCACGAGGTGACCACGCGGGCCGAGCAGAGCCGTATCCGCGCGACGGTCACCCGCCGGATGAGGCAACTCTCGCCGGAGGGCCGCACCCCGCTCGCGGTGGACCTGCTGCTCGACTGCGCGGTTCGGCTGCCCAACCAGGTCGCCCAGGAGATGGAGCGGGTCGCCAGCGCGCTGCTGCGCGTGACGCGGCAGCCGACCGGCGAAGCAACCTGGCGTGATTACCACTCTGCCTTCGTCGACAAGTACGGCACGGGCACGATGGTGCCGCTGGCCGAGGTGCTGGACCCGGATGCCGGCCTGGGGTATCCGGTGGGGTATCGCGGGAGCGTGCTGCCCACGCCGCCACCGGGGATCTCCGAGCGCGACGAGCGGCTGCTGGTGCTGGCCTGGCAGGCGATGGCCGACGGCACCCGCGAGATCATCCTGACCGACGACGTGATCGGCGAGCTGACCGGCGAAACGTTCGACGACCGGTACATCCCGCCGCACGTGGAGTTGTCCGCCCGCATCCACGCCGCCACCACCCAAGCGCTGGATCGGGGCGACTTCCTGCTCACCGTCGCGCCCGCCCGCTCCGCCGGCACCCTCACCAGCCGGTTCACCCCGACGGCCACCGGGTCCGGCCTGGCGCGGGCGTACCGGGCATTGCCCGCCGCCACCGCCGGGGCGCTGCGGGTGCAGATGTCCTTCGGGCCGCTGTACCCGCACGCGGAGAACGTCTGCCGCGTCCCGGCCTACCTCGACCACGTGCTCCCGCTGGGCGAACACCGCCAGCCCGGCGACGACAGCCTGCTCACGATGGACGACCTGGCCATCACCGCGACCCGCGACCGGCTGCACCTGGTCAGCATCTCGCGTCGTCAAGTGGTTGAGCCGCAGGTGTTCCACGCGCTCGCACTGGACAAACAGCCCCCGCCGCTGGCCCGGTTCCTGGCGCACCTGCCACGGGCGTTCTCCGCCGCCTGGTACCAGTTCGATTGGGGACCGCGCGTCCGGCTGCCGTTCCTGCCACGGGTGCGCTACCGGCGCACCGTCCTGTCCCCGGCCCAGTGGCGGCTTGCCCCCGACGATCTCCCACCCGGCCAGGCCGGTCCTGGCCAGTGGAGGCAGGTACTCGACCGGTGGCGGCGTCGCTGGGACTGCCCTGACGTGGTCGAGCTCCGCGACGCGGACCGCACGCTGCGCCTCACCCTCAACGAGCCCGCCCACGCCACCCTCCTGCACGCCCACCTCAAACGGCACGGCCAGGCGATCCTGTACGCGGCCACCCCGGCGGCCGACTACGGGTGGATCGACGACCACGCCCACGAAATCGCGCTGCCCCTGGTCACCACCTGCCCCGCTGCACCCGGCCCGCTGCACGGCCTCCTACCCGCCGTGACGAACACGCACGGGCACCTGCCCGGCGCCCCGGACGCCACCTGGCTCTCGGCGAAGCTGTTCACCCATCCCGAACCGGCGAGATCGTCGCCGAGGCGCTTCCCGGCCTGCTGGCCACGCTCGACACACCCGCGTGCTGGTGGCTGCGATACCGCAGCCGACAGGAGACAGACCACCTGCGCCTGCGGCTGCGCACTACCCCCGACTGTTACGCACAGTACTCGAACGCAGTCGGGGAGTAGGAGCAGCGGGTGCGCCAAGCAGGACTGGCCGGGCGGCTGGTGATCGACACCTACTCCCCGGAAGTCGGCCGCTACGGGCACGGCGAGGCACTGGACGCCGCGGAGAACGTCTTCGCCGCCGACTCCGCCACCATGGCCGCCCTGCTGCGGCACCAGCCCACCACCGAGGTCGACCTCGGGCTGGTGGTGGCGAACATGGTAGGCATCGTCAGCGGGTTCTTCGGCGATCCCAACGAGGCGATGGACTGGCTGGCCGCCCGGCCGGCCCCGGCTGCCGCTGCGGCCCTCGACCGGGCGGTGGCCGAGCGAGCGACCCGGCTCGCCACCGACCCGGCCGGGCTGTGGTCGCTGTCCGGCTGGACCGTCGACATCGGGCCGGCGTGGGACAACCGCGCCGACGCGCTGGCCAGCTACCACAAGGCGCTGCCACCGGAGGCGAACACCGACGTGGTGCTGGAGTCGCTGCTGCGCATGCACCACAACCGGGCCGTCGGCATCAACCGGGACAGCGAACGCACCTGCCACCGCCTGGCCCGGCAAGCCGCGCTCACCTGGCGAGCCCGCCGTAGCGGTGGTGCCCGGTGACCTACACCGACCCGTACACGCCACCGCCCGAGCAGCATCCCGCACCCGGCTGGGGTCAATCCCTGGCAGACGGGGCCGCCGGGCTGGCGCTGCTGCACATCGCCTATGCCCGCGCCGGGATCGGAGGCTGGGCCACCGCCCACCAATGGGTCAAGGCCATGACCGCCGAACCCGTGGCCGCGGACACAGGCGCCGGCCTGTACCGGGGCGCCCCAGCGGTCGCGTTCGTGCTGCGCACCGCCGGCCAGCCCGTCTACACCGGCGTCCTGCACACCCTCGACGAGCACATCGCCGCGATCACTTGCACCCGCCTGGAGGCAGCGCACGAGCGGATCGACCGCGGCGAACTGCCCGCGCTGCGGGAGTTCGACCTGATCAACGGGCTGACCGGACTCGGCGTCTGCCTGCTTCAAGCCGTCCACGCCGACCCGCGCCACCCCGGCGGCGACCTGCTACGCGACGTACTGACCTACCTGGTCCGGCTGACCGGCCGGACCACCGTCGACGGGGCCACACTGCCCGGCTGGTGGACCGCGAATGGGCCGTCCGACCAGCCCGACCTGTGGTGGCCCGGCGGCCACGCCAACCTCGGCATGGCGCACGGCATCGCCGGACCGCTGGCGCTGCTGTCCTCCGCCATGATCGGCGGCATCACCGTGCCCGGACAGGCCGACGCGATCGAACTCACCGACTGGTTCCTCAACTCCTGGCGCTGCGGCTCGGTGATCATCCCCTGGTGGCCCGGCATGATCTCCGCCCGCGAATGGGTCAACGCCGCCGCCGACCAGCCGGGTCCGCAACGCCCGTCCTGGTGCTACGGCGCCCCCGGCCTGGCCCGCGCCCGCCACCTGACCGCCCAGGCACTGGACACCCCGAACAGGGTGGCCGACGCCAGGGCCACGCTCGTCGCGTGTCTCACCGACGAGGCTCAACTCGCCCAACTCGGCGACGACTCGCTGTGCCACGGCTGGGCCGGGCTGGTGCACGTCTCCCGCCGGATGCTCGCCGACACCGAACCCGGCGGCGAATTCGCCGAGGTCCTGTCCCGGTTGGAACACCGCTGGCGTCACCGCCGCACCCAGGCGGCCCGAAAACTATCGGAGGTGAGGGGGATGCTGGAAGGCGACGCCGGAATCGCGCTCACCGATCTGCCGCCGGGCACCGGATGGGACGTCTGCCTGCTCACCGTCCCGCCCACGGCCGGACCAACGCACTCGCCCGTATCCGCAAGTACATACACGGAAGGAACCGGATGACCAACGCCACCAGCACCCGCCCCGAGGACCTGCGCGAGCAGATGATCAGCAACATCCGCACCGCTGGTCACCTGCGCTCCGAGCGCATCGAGCAGGCGTTTCGGGCCGTTCCCCGGCACCGGTTCGTTCCCGCAGCCTCGGTCGAGGAGGCGTACGCCAACAAGGCGATCACCATCAAGCCCGGCGCAGACCGGCCCGCCAGTTGCATCTCCGTGCCGACCGTGGTGGCGATGATGCTCGGCCAGCTCGACCCGCAGCCCGGCGACCGCGTGCTGGAGATCGGGGCCGGGACCGGATACAACGCCGCCCTGCTCGCCGAACTCGTCGGCGACGGCGGCAGTGTCACCACCATCGACATCCACCCCGACGTCACCGACCACGCCCGCCGCGCCCTGGCCGAGACCAGCTACGACCGAGTGCGGGTGGTCACCGGCGACGGCGCCATCGGCGACGCGGACCACGCCCCCTACGACAAGATCATCGTTACGGTCGGGCCGTGGGACCTGCCCCCGGCCTGGTTCGACCAGCTCGCCCCCGGCGGTACGCTCGTGGTCCCGCTGCACTGGCGGGGCCAGGCCCGCAGTGTCGCCTTCGCCCGTCAGGACACCCATCTCCGGGCGGAAAGCAGCCAGCTCTGCGGGTTCATTCCCATGATCGGTATCGTGTCGACCGGCGAGCAGACCGGCACGATCACTGACAACGTGGACCTGTACTGGGATGCCGACCAGAACATCGCCCCGGCCGCCCTGCACGAGGTGTTCACTGGACTCGAGACCACCGTGTGGTCCGGCGCCTCCGTCGTCGCCAACGAGCCGTTCGACCACATCTGGCTGTGGCTGACCGCCACCTCACCCGGCACCTGCCGCATCGCCGCCGAAGACGAGGCCATCGAGTCCGGGGGCTGCCGCCCCGCGTTCACCTACCGCACCCCCGCGATCGTCGAGGGCGACTCCCTAGCATACCTCATCAAGCCCCGCCCCGTCGACCATCCCGGCCCGAACGGCGAACGCCGCTACGAACTCGGCGCCACCGGCCACGGCCCCGCCGCCGCCCAGCTCGCCGAGCGGCTGGTCGAGCAGATTCGCCGCTTCGACCGCGACCGCACCGCCCAGCCCGTCATCACCGCCTACTCTGCCGGAACGGCCGACGAGACCCTGCCCACCGGCGTGGTTATCGACAAGCGCCACGTCCGCATGGTCGCCACGCCCTGACCGGTCACCGCGCCGACGGCCCCCAGCATCGAGAACGTGGTGACCACGTCTGGCTGAGCAGCCTCCTGAATCGCGGATTCGTCTAAACCCCGCACCAGCTACGACTGCACCGGAGCCCGCGCCGAATACGGCGGTCCGCACTGTCAACACCTCAGCGGCCGCTGTCTGGACACCTTCATCACCAGATTCCCCTGTCCAGCTCAGCGCAGGTCCTTACTGAAATCTTCGCTGGCAACCGACACCCGGGATCACCGTCGACATCCGCGATCAACCGGAAAGTTCACGCAGAGCGGCTGCATAACTGCGCAGAGCCTCGATCTGCTGGGTCAGTCGGGCCAGGTCCGGCGAGGACGCGACCACCGTGCCCACGACCTCGCTGGCCGCTGCCAGCAGGTCGTCCAGAGTGGCCACCGACGCCGACATTCCGGCCACCAGGTCCTTCCTCGTCGCCAGGATCTCGGCTCGTCGAGCGGGATGCGTCACCGCCCGGGCCGCCCTTTCACACGCGACGACCCGCCTGGCGGTGACCCGCAGCCCGTCCACCAGATCGGCGGCGCCGGCCACGGCCGCCCGCACCGGGCCGCGGGCGGCGCCGGGAGCAAGCGTCCGGGCCATCGCGA
>NZ_CDWTNB010000133.1:0-11277 GCF_977947065.1 Frankia sp. CgJB1 | reverse complement strand
GGGGGACACCGCAGCCCCCGCCCGGGCAGCAGTGGGGCCCGCCGCCCCCGCCACCCGGCGGGCAGCAGTGGGGGCCGCAGCCGGGTGGTCAGCAATGGGGTCCGCCGCCCCCCGCGCCGGGAGCGCCCGGTCAGCAGGGTGGCCGGGTGAACCTGGACAAGGGGCGGGTATCGCTCACCAAGGGGCAGAGCGTCTCGTTGGTGAAGACCGGCGCGCCGCCGCTCACCCGGGTCCGGATGGGCCTTGGGTGGGATCCGGCCCAGCACGGGAAGTCGAGCGACCTCGACGCGTCCTGCATCCTGTTCGACGAGCGCGGCAAGGACGTCGACAAGGTCTGGTTCATGTCCAAGAAGGGCGCCCGGGGAGCCGTGCGCCACTCTGGGGACAACCTGACCGGCCATGGCGAAGGGGACGACGAGACGATCATGGTCGATCTCGGCGCCCTGCCGGGGAACGTCGTCACCCTGATCTTCACGGTCAACAGTTTCCAGGGACAGACCTTCGTCGAGGTGCGTAACGCCTACTGCCGGTTGTATGACGATCTCACCGGGCAGGAGCTCGTCCGGTTCGACCTGTCCGACTCCAAGCCGTCCACCGGACTGGTGATGTGCCGGGTGCAGCGCGACCGCGGGGCTCCCACCTGGTCGATGACGGCGATCGGGGAGTTCCACGACGGCAAGACCGTCCGCGCCATGGTCAATCCGTCGAGGCAGTACCTGTAGGCAGTGCCCGTAGCCCGATCCCCGGCCCCGGAACGCCGGGCGGTTTGCCGGCGGCCCGCGCGGCGGTGTTGATCCGGCCGACCTCTCCGGGTTGTGGGATGTCCCGGGCCGGGTAACCTCCGGCCGTGAACAGGTCTGCAGGGCCGTCGTGGGCCGGTATGTTGCGCTTCGCAGGCATCGTCCGGTGATGGGCATGATCTCCCGCCCGGCTCCGTCCCGCGTCTACTGCCGCCGGCTGGCGGGCCTGCTTGTCCTGGACCCGAATGGCGACCAGGTCGGCAGGGTGCGCGATGTGATCGCGACGCTGCGACTCGGGCATGAGCCGCCCCGAGTCCTGGGCCTGGCCGTCGAGGTCCAACGCCGACCGATCTTCGTGCCGATGAGCCGGGTCACCGGGGTGGAGCCGGGCGCGGTGGTGCTGTCCTCGGCCCGGCTGAGCTGGCGGCGTTTCCAGCAGCGCCCGAACGAGACCCGGGTGCTCGGCGAGCTGCTTGACCGGCGGGTGACGCTCATCTCGTCCGGCGTCGAGGTGACCGTCGTCGATGCCGCGATCGAACCGGTTCGCGGCGGCGACTGGGTGCTAGACCAGGTGGCGGTGCGGGTCGGCCGGGGCCGGCGCGGCGAGGTGAAGACGGTCGCCTGGGACGAGGTCACCGGCTTCTCGCTGCCCGAGGAGGGGCAGGGGGCCGCGAACCTGCTCGCCGCGTTCGAGAAGCTGCGGCCCGCCGACCTCGCGTCGCTGCTGCATGACCTGTCCGAGAAACGGCGCGCGGAGGTCGCTGCCGCCCTCGATGACGAGCGGCTTGCCGACGTCCTCGAGGAGCTGCCGGAGGACGAGCAGGTCGAGTTGCTCGGGGGACTCGCCGACGAGCGGGCCGCCGACGTGCTGGAGGCGATGGGCCCCGACGACGCGGCGGACCTGCTGGGCGAGCTGCCCGCCGACGACGCGGAGCGTCTCCTGCGGCTGATGGAGCCCGACGAGGCCGCCGGCGTGCGCCGTCTGCTGCTCTACGCCGACGACACGGCCGGCGGCATGATGACCAGCGAGCCGGTCGTGCTCGCCCCGAACGCGACGGTCGCCGAGGCGCTGGCCCGCATCCGCGAACCCGAGCTTTCCCCGGCGCTTGCCGCGCAGGTCTACGTGGTGCGCCCGCCCTACGAGACGCCCACCGGCCGCTACCTCGGTCTCGCCCATTTCCAGCGGCTGCTGCGTGAGCCGCCGGCGACCCTGGTCGGTGGCGTGATCGACGTCGACATCGCCTCGCTGCGGCCCGAGACCCCGCTGGCCGAGGTCACCCGTCATCTGGCGTCCTACAACCTGGTGGCGGCACCGGTTCTCGACCGCGCCGGCCGGCTCGTCGGCGTCGTCACCGTCGACGACGTGCTCGACCACCTGCTTCCCGCGAACTGGCGGGAGCGACAGCTCGACGCGGACGTGGATGCGCGGGCGACCCCCGGGGCACTGACCCCGCCCGCCGCGGGCGACGTGGAACCAGGCTCCCGCGGCGAGGTGGGCAGCTCCCCGGCCGCACCATGAGACGCCTGGGACGCCTGGGACGCCTGGGACGCCGTCGGCCGCGAGGCGCCCGCCTTGATCAGCCGCGGCTGTCCCGGCGGTCCGCCCTGCGCTCCGCCCACGAGCCGGACGCCTTCGGGCGAATCGCGGAGCGGGTGGCGCGTTTCATCGGCACGGCCCGGTACCTCGTCGCGCAGAGCGTCGTGATTGTGCTGTGGGTCGCCTACAACATCATCGCCCCGCAGTCCGCCCGGTTTGACAATTTCCCGTTCATCTTTCTGACGTTGGTCCTGTCGCTGCAGGCCGCGTACGCGGCACCGCTCATCCTGCTGGCGCAGAACCGCCAGGACGACCGGGACCGCGCGAACCTCGCCCAGGACCGCGAGCAGACCATCCGTAACCGCGAGGACACCGAATACCTCGCCCGCGAACTGGCTGCGATGCGCATCACGATCGGCGAGCTCGCCACCCGGGACTTCCTGCGTTCGGAACTGCGGGGGTTGCTCGCGGAGTTGGAGGGGCCGGACGGTGACCGGGCGAAGGACCGGGAGCGGGAACGCGATCGGGAACGCCGAGAGCGCCGACGGCGGGAGAGCGAGCGTTCGTTACGTTCGCCGCGATGACCGGGCCGGTGCGGTGGGCTGGTACGAACGGCGGCCGCGCGCCGCACCGGCGGGTGCCCGGGTGCCTACCGCACGGTACCGCGACAGAGCGTCAGCACCGCCATCGCGATCTCGACCCCGCGAGGCCCCAGCTCGTCCGCCCAGATCGCGATGATCTCGTTCTCCCGGGCGTGCTGGATGCGAGGCCCGCCCTCGGCCGAGCGCAGCGCCTGGATCTGCTGGGACAGGTCCCGCCGGGTTGCGACGAGATCACGCAGCTGAGCATCGATGTCATCGATGAGCTGTCGTCCCTCGTCGATCGAGGCGATGGCCGGCGCGGTGCTGGGGGCATCGACGACGTTCTCCACAAGTGGGCCTTTCGGTCGGAGGCCCGGCGCACCCCAGGCCGAGACAACCCGGAGGCGGACCGGGCCTGGGTCTGGCGCTTGTGCCGCGTGAGATCAGCGGCGGAGCGGGGACCGTGCCCGGTCCCCATAAAACAGCCGCAGCGACGTGCCGTGACCTGTGAGTCGGCGGCACGTGAATCGACTGCACTGCATGGCAAGAGCATGCCAGCCGCGTGCCGATTCGTCCAGGCGCCTGATCTCTTGGGTAGCCATCCACCCCGACTCTTGGGTAACCCCACCCCGACTGATCCCTCACCTTGACTAATCCCTCACCTTGACTCGGGCGGCGACGCCGCCCGATCAGGCGTCCGGTAACCGAGGCGAGGCCGGTGAGACCATCGGATAATGGCGCAACTGGAGCTCACCGGCATGCCCCGCCGGCTTTTTTCCTGCACGCCGTCGCGGCTGGCCGCCTTCGAGGACTGCCCCCGCCGGTACCGGATGACGTATCTGGACCGGCCGCGGCCGCCCAAGGGGCCGCCCTGGGCGCACACCTCCTTCGGTGTCAGCGTGCACAACGCGCTGCGACGCTGGTGGGAGGAGCCGATCGAGCAACGGGCCCCGCAGCGGGCCGCGGCGCTGTTGCGGTTGCTGTGGGTCGACGAAGGTTTCCGGGACGGTGAGCAGTCGTACCGGTGGCGTGAGCGCGGCGCGCGGATGGCGCATGACTATGTCGCGCACCTCGATCCGGCGGCTGAGCCGCGCGGGGTCGAGCGCTCGGTCGCGGCCCGTACCGAGGCACTGGCCTTCTCCGGGCGGGTGGACCGTCTCGACGACCGAGACGGGGAGTTGGTCGTCGTCGACTACAAGACCGGACGCCGGCCGATCACCGACGACGACGCGCGATCGTCCCCGGCGCTCGCGCTCTACGCCTTGGCCGCCGGGCGGATGCTGCGCCAACCATGCCGGCGGGTCGAGCTGCACCACGTGCCCAGTGGGCGGGTCGCGGCCGCCGAGCACACCGAGGCGAGCATCGCCCGGCACGTGCGGCGGGCGGAGTCGGTCGCGGCGGACGCCGTGCGCGTGACGGAGGCCCTGCGGGCGGGTGAGGATCCGCAACGGGCGTTCCCGCCGAGCCCCGGCCCCCTGTGCTCGTGGTGCGATTTCCGGAGCCACTGCCCCGAGGGGCAGGCGGCTGGCCCCGAACGCCAGTCCTGGGACGCCCTCGGCGACGAGGACGACGAGAGCTGAGGCGCCGGCATACCGGGCCGCCGGACACCGGGCCGCCGGACACCGGGCCGCCGGACACCGGGCCGCCGGACACCGGGGCGCCGGTATCCCGGGGCGCCGGACACCGGGCCGGGAGAGGGGCCATCATGAAACGATGCCCGACCAGACCGTCGCGCCTGCCCGGCCGCGGGTCTCCGCGAAGGCCGCGACCTTCACCGAATCGGTGATCCGGGAGATGACCCGGCTCGCTCTCGCGCACGACGCCGTGAACCTCGCGCAGGGCTTCCCCGACTTCGCCTGCCCGCCGCAGCTCAAGGAGGCGGCCAAGGCCGCCATCGACGCGGACGTGAACCAGTACGCCATCACGTGGGGAGCCGCGGAGTTCCGCGCCGCCGTTGCCGCGAAGGTGGCCGGAACCTACCCGGGCTGGTCGGTTGACCCCGGCACCGAGATCTGCGTGACCTGCGGCTCCACCGAGGCGATGATCGCGACGATGCTCGCGCTGGTCGACCCCGGCGACGAAGTGATCATGTTCGAGCCGTTCTACGAGAACTACGGCCCGGATGCGATCCTCTCCGGCGCCCGGCCGAAGCTCGTCCGCCTGCATGCCCCGGACTGGACGATCGACGAGGCGGAGCTGCGTGCGGCGTTCTCCGACCGCACCCGCGCCATCGTGCTGAACACCCCGCACAACCCGACCGGCAAGGTGCTGCGCCGCGCCGAGCTGGACCTCGTCGCCGAGCTCTGCCAGCGCCACGACGCGCTCGTGTTCACCGACGAGATCTACGAGCACATCCACTACCTGGGCCCGGGCGGCCACATCCCGCCGGCCACCGTTCCCGGGTTGGAGGACCGCACCGTCACCATCAACGCGCTGTCCAAGACCTACGCGGTGACCGGCTGGCGAGTCGGCTGGACGATCGCGCCCGCCGCCTACACCTCGGCGATCCGCAAGGTGCACGATTTCCTCACCGTCGGGGCGGCGGCACCGTTACAGGCCGGCGGGGTGGCGGCGATGAACCTGCCGGAGACGTACTACGCCGATCTCGCCCGGCAGTACCGGGAACGGCGGGACCTGCTCTGCGCGGCCCTCGCCCGGACCGGCTTCACCTTCCGGGAACCGGACGGGGCGTACTACGTGATGTGCGACACCCGCGCGCTCGACCCAGCCGGTGACGACGTGGCCTTCGCCCGCCGGCTGGTCACCGGGATCGGGGTCGCCACTGTTCCCGGCTCGTCGTTCTTCGCGGCCCCGGCGGACGGCCGCCACATCATCCGGTTCGGCTTCCCCAAGAAGCTCACGACCCTGGAGTCCGCGGCGGAGCGGCTTGCCCGTCTCACCCCGGCTACCCCGGGTTGAGGGTCGTCCCCGGCGGCTGGGGCATCGGGTAGCCGGCCTCGGCCGCCCGGGCATGCCCCGCGCGCAGCTCCCGGTCCAGCGCTGCCAGCTGACCGTGTGCCCCGCCGCGCAGCGATCGGCCGGCCAGTCGCGGGCGAGCGGCCATCTCATCGGGCGACGGCGGCGTGTACCGCCCGCGCAGCTATTCCCCGATCCACCGGGCCTGGGCAGCCGCGAGCTGCGCGGGACCCGCGACATGGAACAGCCAGGGAACCTCGAGATCGAAGACCTCGCCGAAACGGGCCGAGCCCGTCCCGGCCGGACCCAGCCGCGCCGCCGGGCCGGTGAGCACCACGGCCTCGAAAACGCCGAGTGGGTGGGCTTCGTCACCCGGGCGTGCCTCGTTACCCGGGTGGGGACCGCCGTGCACCTCAAAAGGCGGACCGTGCGTGGCGGCTCCGACCAGGCGTAACGTATTAGGAGTAACGGCGACGACACGATCAGTCAGACCGTGCGTGGCGAGTTCGGCGAGGGACGGCGGCGGCGTGGGGCCGTCGGAGAACGCGGTGACGGTCAGCCCACCGTCGGCGAGTGTGATCGTCGCGGCGGTTCCGGCGGCATTGAGGCCGAGGACGGCGACACGGGGAAGACCTGGCACGTCGGGGGACTCTAGCGGCGCGGTGATGGATCCCGCGCACTACGGTTGAAGACATGAGTGTTGTTAAGATCAACATATTGACCGTGCCCGCGGAGCTGCGAGACACCCTGGAGAAGCGGTTCGCCGGCCGTGCCGGCATGGTGGAGCAGGCCGACGGGTTCGAATGGTTCGAGCTGCTGCGCCCGATCGAGGGCACGGACACCCACCTCGTCTACACCCGTTGGCGTAGCGAGGAGGACTTCCAGAAGTGGCAGTCCTCGCAGGCGTTCGGCGAGGGCCACCGGCAGGCTGCGGCCGGTCAGGGCGCTCCCGCGGGCCACGGGGCCCCGGCGGGGGGGCAGGGTGCCCCCGCGGCCACCGCGGCCACGCTGTGGTCGTTCGAGGTGGTGCAGACTGCCGCCCCCGTCTCGAGCTGACCCGCGCCCGGCGGCGCACACCGGATGAGACGAGCGGTACGCCCGGATCTACCGGTGTTGCGGATGGTTGGTCGGTGCCCGACTTAGGGTGATTGCGGAGTGGCCTCGGGGGCGCGTCGAGATTTTCGCCCGTCAAGTGTTGTGACGGATCGGCCACGCCCCCACACTGATCGGTGTGGCCCGAGTACTCGCTGTTGCGAATCAGAAGGGCGGCGTTGCCAAGACGACCTCCGTGTCGAGTCTCGGTGCCGCGCTGTGCGAGCTGGACCGTCGGGTCCTGCTGGTCGATCTCGACCCACAGGCATGTCTGACCTTTTCGCTCGGGCTGGATCCGGATGCCCTCGAACTGTCGGTGCACGACGTCCTGCTGGGACGGTTGTCCGCCGGCATCATCATCACCAGGACACCGGACGGCACCGATCTGCTGCCCGCGACCATCGAGCTGGCGGGTTGTGAGGCGGTGCTGCTGTCACGCACCGGGCGGGAGCACGCGCTGCGGCTCGCCCTCGCCGAGATTGTCGACGAGTATGACTTCATCCTCATCGACTGCCCGCCCTCCCTGGGCGTGCTCACCATCAACGGGTTGACGGCGGCGGACGAGGTCATCGTGCCGCTGCAGTGCGAGACGTTGTCCCACCGCGGCGTCGGCCAGCTGTTGGACACGGTGCACGACGTGCAGCGGCTGACCAATCCCGGCCTGCGGGTCCGCGGCGTGCTGCCGACCCTGTTCGACGGTCGCACGGCGCACTGCCGGGCGGTGCTCGCCGACGTCTCCGCCCGGTACGACATCGCGGTGCTGGCGCCGCCGGTAGCCCGCTCGGTGCGCTTCGCCGAGGCGCCGGGAACGGGGCGGTCCATCCTGACGACCGCACGGCGCTCCAAGGGGGCCGAGGCCTACCGGTCGCATGCCCGGGCTATCGCCGGGGTCGCGGGGGTGGGCACGGCCGCCGGCATCGCTGACCCTGCCGGGACCGCGGTTGGGCAGGCCGCCGAAACCGTTGACGGCCCGGGGACCACCTCGCCCGGTCGGCGGCAACGCCCTCGGGAGGGGGACGGCCGGCCCGTGGGCATGCGGGACCATTCCCGCCCACCGGCGCAGGTCGGCGAACCGGCCTGCGCCGGAGAGGTGCGGGTGTGAGCCGACGGTGAACGAGCTCGGGTGGACACCCGGCCGGGTGCCGGGCGGGACGCAGGCGCCGGGACAGGCGCAGGACCGGGCGCAGGACCGGGCGACGGCCGGGTTCGACCGGCTGCGTCCGCGTGGCACCCGACCTCCCGTGATCATTCCGGTCCGCGCGAGATCGACGGTGGGTCGGGACGCGCATGGAAAGCGTGCGTTGTACAGCGGCGTTCGCCCCGTGACACCGCCGAACACCAGCCTGACCGTCAGCTGCTCCCGATGCGGGCAGACCAGCTCCCTCGGCGCCTGGCACGCGCTGCGCGTCCTGACGCCGAGCGTCCATCTACCGCTGGTCCGACTCCGGCATCCCTCGTTGGTGCGCTGTCCCTCGTGCCGGCGGCTGAGCTGGGTCCGGTTGGGTCTGCATTTTCGGCCCGCGGGCTGACGACACCCGCGGGCCGGCGACACCCGCGGGTACGCGGGGCCGCCGGGGTGTCAGGCCGACTCGGCTCGAGGCGGCGCGTCGGCCGCGCCCTCGGTACCGTCGCCGGCCTCCCGCATTGTGCCCGTGCCCCGGCCACGGTTGCCGCGACGCCGGTGCCGGCGTCGGGGCGACTCCTCGGCCTCGACGCCCGTCTCCGAGGCCAGGGCGGAGACGACGCGGGCGGTGTCGGTGTCCGTGTCGGTGGGCGGGGCGGTCCCGGTGAACTCGACCAGCCCGGTCTGCCCGGCACCGTCCACCACGGGTGGGCCGGCCTTCCGGCCGTCCTCGTCGACCGGGTCCGCGGCGATGGCCAGCCCCGAGGCCGCGGCCGCCGCACCACCGCCGCGGGTGCGCCGACGGGCGCGAGTCCGGGTCGGCACCGCCGCCGGCTCGGAACGGTCCTGGTCACGTCCGGTCCGCGAGCCGCGGCGCCCGCCGCGGCCGGACTCCCCGAGATCCTCGATGTCCTCGGCCGCGAGCCCGGCACGGGTCCGCGCCGCGTGCGGCAGGGTGCCCTTCGCGCCCGCCGGGATGCCGAGCGCCTCGTACAGGTGGGGAGAGGTGGAATAGGTCTCCACCGGACCGTCGAACGGCAGGGCGAGTGCCTTGTTGACGAGCGTCCACCGCGGCAGGTCGTCCCAGTCGACGAAGGTGATGGCCACCCCGCTCTCGCCCGCCCGACCGGTGCGGCCGATGCGGTGCAGGTAGACGTTCTCGTCTTCGGGGCACTGGTAGTTGACCACGTGGGTGACACCGTTGATGTCGATGCCCCGGGCGGCCACGTCGGTGGCGACCAGGACGTCGATCTTGCCGGAGCGGAAGGCGCGCAGCGCCTGCTCGCGCTGGCCTTGGCCCAGGTCGCCGTGCACTGCCGCGGCCGCGAAGCCGCGCTTGGCGAGGTCCTCGGCGACCTTGTCCGCGGTGCGCCGGGTCCGCACGAACACCATGGCGAGCCCCCGGCCGCCGGCCTGCAGGACCCGGGCCAGCACCTCCATCTTGTCCAGCGCGTGGGCGCGGAAGACGTGCTGACGGGTGGTCGGGACCGTGCGCCCCTCGTCCGGCTGTTCCGCGCGGACGTGCACGGGCCGCTTCATGAACCGCCGGGCCAGGGAGATGACCGGGCCGGGCATGGTCGCGGAGAACAGCATCGTCTGCCGCTCGGTCGGCAGCTGCGACATGATGCGCTCGACGTCCGGCAGGAAGCCGAGGTCGAGCATCTCGTCGGCCTCGTCGAGCACCAGCGTGCCGACGCCGGCCAGGTCGAGCACGTGCTGGCGGGCGAGGTCCAGCAGGCGGCCGGGCGTGCCGACGACGATGTCGACGCCGGCGCGCAGCGCGGACAACTGCGGCTCGTAGGCACGCCCGCCGTAGACGGACAGCACCCGCAGGCCACGGCGGGCGCTGGCGCGGGTGACGTCCGCGGTCACCTGGACGCACAGCTCACGGGTGGGCACCACGACGAGGGCCTGTGGACGGCCGTCGGCACCCTCCTCGGCCGCCAGCACCGTCTGTACCACCGGGATGCCGAACGCGAGGGTCTTGCCGGTGCCGGTGCGGGCCTGCCCGATGATGTCGTTGCGGGCCAGGGCGAGTGGGAGCGTCAGCTCCTGGACGGGGAAAGCGTGCACGATGCCCGCTTCGGTCAGCGCCGAGACGGTCTCGGCGCGCACGCCGAGCTCCGCGAAGGTCGGCGCCGCCGGGGAACCGGGGGTGGAGGGGGCGGTTTGTGGCTCGTAGGGAGTTAGATCATCCGTGGGTACTTCAGCTGTGACGGACAGCGGGACGCTCCTGGTCTTCTCTGAGCGGTGTCTACGCTGAACCCGCTCGCGGTGAGCCGCGCGGCGCCCGCGACCCAAAAATCATGTGCCCCGGTGCCCTCGATGGCAACTCTGGGTGCACAGGTGACGAGGCGACGCCTGCTACACGGCGGCCGAGGTGACATAACGACCCTTGGCTACTCCCCAGTATAGCCGGTGTAACCCCGGGTGGGGGCTCCTTAGCAGGAGTGTTTGCCGACAGCGACTGCGGCGGGTGTCAGAATCGCGCCTGTGGCACAGACGACACGGACTCCGACCGGCCCGGCGACACCCATCGCCATCACCACCCCCGGTCAGGTAGGTGACTTTGACAATCGGGTGCCCCCGTCCCCGGATGCCGGACCCGCGCCGACCGTGGATCAGGCGACCGTGGATCTACTGGGCCTGCTCGCCTACGGCGAGCTGACCGCCTTCGAGCGCATGGCCACCGACGCGCGGATGTCACCGACTGTTGCCGACAAGATCGCCCTGGCGAAGATGGCCGCCGCCGAGTTCGCCCATTTCCAGGCCATCAGCGACGAGCTGGACCGGCTCGGCGTCGACCGGGAGCTCGCGATGGCCCCGTTCATCGCGCCACTGACCGCCTTCCACAACTCGACCGCTCCGGCCGACTGGCTGGAGAGCCTCGTGAAGGCCTACGTGGGGGACAACATCGCGGCGGACTTCTATCGCGAGATCGCGGCGCGGCTTCCGTCACCGTCGCGCGAACTGGTTCTGAAGGTGCTCGACGACACCGGGCACGCAGCCTTCGCGGTCGAGCGGGTGCGCGCGGCGATCAGCGCCAACCCGACGGTGGCCGGGCGGCTGGCGCTGTGGGCTCGTCGGCTCGTCGGTGAGGCGCTCACGCAGGCCCAGCGGGTCGGAGTCGATCGCGACGCGCTCACCGGGCTGTTGGTCGGGGTCGGCGACCTGGAGGCGCTGGCGGCGATCTTCAACCGCATCATGGCGGCGCATGGCCGGCGGATGGCGTCGCTGGGCCTGTCCGCCTGATCCAGGCCCGCTGCCGGTGGTCGGCCGGGACCTAGG
>NZ_CDWTNB010000132.1:0-11283 GCF_977947065.1 Frankia sp. CgJB1 | reverse complement strand
CGACCAGACACCAGTCGTCGGCGAAGCGGACCAGCCGGTAGTTCGGCAGGCCGCGACGCCGGCGCATCCGCCGGTCGTTGGAGGTGGCCGCAGGCCCACCCGGCGCCTGGGCGATGTGCTCGTCCAGCACCGACAGGGCCACGTTACTGAGCAACGGCGACAAGATCGACCCTGCGGAGTGCCGGCGTCGTTCTCCCGGAGCACGCGGTCCTCGCCGAGGATCCCCGCCTTCAGAAACGCCTTCACCAGAGCCAGGACGCGTTTATCCCCAATACGACCGCGCACCCGGTCCATGAGAGCCGAGTGCGAAATCTCGTCGAAGCAGGCTTTGATCTCGCCTTTCACGATCCACTCATAAGAGCGCCCCGTGAAATGGCGTATCTCTGCCACCGCGTCATGCGCCCGGCGGTTCGGGAGGAACCCGTACGAGCACGGGAGAAAATCCGCTTCGAATATCGGCTCCAACACCAGCTTCAAGGATGCCTGGACCACCCGATCCCGGACGGTCGCTATTCCCAGGCGACGCAGCCTACCGTTCGCCTTCGGTATCAACCGCTCCCGAGCGGGTCGCGGGCGGAAGCTACCAGCCTTCACATCGGCCCGCAGCTCTTCCAGAAACCCCCCGATACCACGCACGGTCTCGATGTAGTAGGCGGTCTGCCCATCCACACCGGCCGTGCACGCACCCTTGTTCCTCCGCACGCGACCCCACGCCACAAGCAGGAACGCCGGGTCGCAGACGAGGTTGAACAGATCCTCGAACCGGCGGTGAGAGTCCTCATTCGCCCACCGGTACAGCTTGGCCTGGATCTCTCGTACCCTTTCCTCGGCCTGATACCAGGCGAAGTCCAGTTCGTCGGTGTTCACCGGCGGCCTCCGAGCATTCCAGCGTCCTCACTGCCGACTTGCTGGCCCCCTTCGCCATGTACGCGCCTCTCGCGCGCTCGGGCTACTACGGGGCCTCCGTCCCACGGTCCACGGTCGGCAACGGACCTGCCCGCCTACAGCCAGGCCGGCCGGAGGGGAGGGCAACCGGGGACGGTTCCCACGTTCACCTGACAATCGATCGACCAGGGAGATGACCCAGCTTTGTCCCGGCAGCATCGCCACGGCTACGCCGCAGACCCTCACCGTGGCCTCCTCACCGGCACAATCAACCGGCTCCGGAGTTGGCCTCGCTACGACGGCGGACCCGGTCGCCGGTGCGGTACCAGCGGCGGCCGTCCCGCTCGAAGAACCGGCCACGGTCATCCGCCGGGTCCAGGTAGCCAGGGGTGAGCTGCGGGCCCGCGATGCACAGCTCGCCCTCGATGCCAACCAGCAGGTCACCCTCCCTAGCTGTGCGCACGACTCCGGCAGCGGGCGGCGACGACGGCTAACTCGCCGAGTCGTCCCAGCCGGGCCGGTGCCCGACTGAACTCCGAGGTGTTCGCCGGCAGGACTGTCGTTCAACCCCCTCAACCTCACCCAGTTGATCTTTTCTTCGACAGGAACGATCATCCAGGTGGCGGGGGCGCCCTTGTCCTGGCTCGACCCGCGGCCACACTCCGCCGCAACAATCGATCACGAATAGTGATTGGACAACCACGATATCCGACGAACGCGTGGAGATGGTTGGACATCACCCGAGAATCCGTCTATATAGTAATCAAACTTCGCCATACCGAAGATTGATGTCCGGAAGGACGGGAAGGGGCTTATGATGCGCGGTACTGTCGCATGGCTGTCGAGAGTGGGGTCGGCTACCGCCGCCGCCGCGCTGATGCTGTCGGGGTGCTCCACCACCCCCGCTGTCGACGCATCGGCCGGTGGGGAGCGTGATCGTCCGGTAGTACTGACGACGTTCACGGTGTTATCGGACATCGCACAGAACGTTGCAGGAGATCACCTGCGGGTGGAGTCGATCACGAAGGTGGGGGCGGAGATCCACGGGTACGAGCCGACGCCGGGTGATATCATGAAGGCATCAGACGCGGATCTGATCCTGGACAACGGCCTGAACCTGGAGCTGTGGTTCAAGCGGTGCGTGGAGTCGGTGCACGTACGGCACGCCGTGGTGTCGGACGGGGTCAAGGCGATAGACATCACCGAGGACGCCTACGCAGGCAAGCCGACCCGCACGCCTGGATGAGCCCGTTGAACGCGCAAATCTATGTCGACAACGTCGTCGATGCCTTCAGTGATCTCGATCCCGCGCACGCGGCGGACTTCAGGGCGAACGGTAAGACCTACAAGGCCAAGCTCCAGGCCGTACAGGACGAGCTCGTGTCGAAGCTGTCGACGCTGCCGGCAAAGAAGCGGGCGCTGGTGACCTGCGAGGGCGCGTTCTCGTACCTCGCCCGCGACACAGGGCTGACGGAGCAGTACATCTGGCCCGTGAACGCCGAGCAACAGGCGACGCCGCAGCAGATCGCCTCGACGATCACGTTCGTCAAGGCGCATGACGTGCCGGCGGTGTTCTGCGAGTCCACGGTGTCGGACAAGCCGATGCGGCAGGTCGCCAACGCCACCGGCGCGGCCCTGGGCGGCATCCTCTATGTCGATTCTCTCTCCAAGGCCGACGGGCCGGTACCGACCTACCTCGACCTGATCCGCTACGACGCGACCACGATTATCAACGGGCTCACCGGGCGGACCTCGTGACCGCGGCGATCCAGGTTCAGGAGGTCATCGTCCGTTACGGCGGGGTCCTCGCCCTCGACGGCGTGTCCCTCACCGTCGAGCCGGGGCGGGTGGCCGGGTTGATCGGGATGAACGGATCCGGCAAGTCGACGCTGTTCAAGTCGGTCATGGGTATAGTCCGCCCCGACCGGGGACGCGTGCTACTCGACGGTGCCGAGCCTGCCGTGGCGCGTAAACAGGGCCTGGTGGGTTATGTGCCACAGAGCGAGGAGGTCGATTGGGCCTTCCCTTTCTCCGTGCGCGACGTTGTGATGATGGGCCGCTACGGCCACCAGAACTTCACCCGCCGGGCGCGCCCGGCCGACCACACGGCGGTGTCCGAGGCGCTGGAGCGTGTGGAGCTGACCGAGTACGCGGGCCGGCAAATCGGACAGCTCTCCGGCGGGCAGAAGAAACGCGCGTTCGTCGCCCGCGGCATCGCCCAAAATGCGCAGATCATGCTCCTGGACGAACCCTTCGCCGGGGTCGACAAGAAATCCGAAGCCACCATCGTCCGACTACTCAAGGAGCTCGCCGCGGACGGCCGTACCATCCTGGTCTCCACCCATGACCTTCACGCCCTGCCACAGCTGGCCGACGAGGCGGTGCTGCTGCTGCGCCGAGTGCTGTTCCACGGCTCCGTGACCGAGACACTCAGACCGGAGAACCTCGCCCGCGCGTTCGGACTCGACGTACTCGAGCAGAAGTACGTCGCATGAACCCGCTCGATCTGCTCCTGGATCCGCTGCAGTACGACTTCATGGTCCGGGCTCTTGCCACCACCATGATCGCTGCTGTCGTCTGTGCCCTCCTGTCGTGCTGGCTCGTGCTCGTCGGCTGGTCGCTGATGGGTGACGCGGTCTCTCACTCCGTCCTGCCCGGGGTCGTGATCACCTACATCCTCGGCATACCGTTCGCGATCGGTGCGCTCGTGTTCGGGTTCCTCTCTGTCGCGCTCATCGGGATGATCCGCGGAACCAGCCGGGTGAAAGAAGACGCCGCGATCGGGATCGTCTTCACCACCCTGTTTGCGCTCGGACTCGTCCTCATCTCGATCACCCCGAGCCAGACCGACCTGAACCACATCGTCTTCGGCAACATCCTCGGCGTCTCCACCGCGGACCTCATCCAGATCGGAATCCTCGCTGCTGTCGCGTTCGTCATCCTTGTGCTGAAGCGGCGTGACCTGACGCTGTACGCGTTCGACCCGACTCACGCCCACGCTATCGGCCTGTCGCCGCGGTTCCTCGGCACGCTGCTGCTCGGCCTGCTCACCCTCACCGCCGTGGTCGCACTGCAGGTGGTCGGGGTGATCCTCGTCGTGGCGATGATGATCATCCCTGGCGCCACTGCCTTCCTGCTCACCGACCGCTTCGGACGTATGCTCGTCATCGCCCCGGCGATATCGGCCGCGAGCTCGGCGATGGGGATCTATCTCAGCTACTGGCTCGACGCGTCCTCCGGCGGGCTCGTCGTCGTCCAGGGCGTCGTGTTTGCACTCGTCTACCTGTTCAGCCTCCGCCACGGGCTGCTTGGCAAACGACTGCTCGCTCGGCGGCACCGGGAGTTCGTCTCAGCGAGCTGACCCGCAGCCGACCCGAGACCCAGCGATCAGGAGGAACCTCGGCTCACCACACTGGCACCACTCGGAAACCGCCTTCTTCACCCTTTCGAAGGTAGGTGGGCCGCTCGGAAGCTAGTTCATTGATCCGTTGCGGCCCGCCTCGGCCGTGGTCTCGCACCCGTGTCCCGGGCCGGCCTCCCGTAGCGGAGCCGGCCCCGAGGAGCTCACCGTGACGCACACGGCGTCCGTCGCCGACCGGCCAAGAGCCACCGCCTCATCGCGGCCTTCCACAACCACCTCCACCGAATCCGAGTACGGTGCCCCGGCTCGCACCTCCAGCACGGTACCGATGCCAATCCCACGCTCGGCGAAGAACTGCAACAGGCCCGCGTCCGCGTCCGAGATCCGCTCCACACGCGCGTGCGCGCCCGGCCCGATCCGAGACAGCAGGACCGCATCCGGTACCCGCACCGTGCCGTCCGAGCCCGGGATCGGATCACCATGTGGGTCGCGGGTGGGATGGCCGAGGTATTCGTCGATCCGGTTCACCATGAAGTCCGACACCGCATGCTCCAGCGTCTCGGCCTCATCATGCACCTGATCCCACCGATACCCCAGCACCTGCACCAGGAACGACTCAATCAACCGGTGGCGGCGCACCATCGCCACCGCATGCACCCTCCCCTTCTCTGTCAGTGACACTGCCCCGTAGGGCGCGTGCTCCAGCAGACCCTGCTCAGTAAGTTTGCGCACCGCGTCCGACGCCGTCGACAGTCTCACCCCCACCTTCGCTGCCAGTGTCGAAGGTGACACCGGCACCCCGGACCACTCCTGAAGACTCCAGACCACCTTCAGATAGTTCTGACTGCTCGCCGAAAGCTCCGACACCGACATGCTCGCAGGCTACCAAGCACCGAACTACGCCAATCCGAACTCTCCGTGAGAGCACGGCCAATACGACTCGACTTTCGTGATAATGCTGCTCGTCGCGGCCGAACCCCTCATCTACTGAGCCATCAGCACCATGGTCCGGTGTATCGACCGGCGCACATCCCCCCAACGCCCGGGACCCCGACCGCTACGAAGAATCGTCTGACCAACGATCTCAAACATCTTCCCAACCTCCCACCAAGATCCAGAAAACCCAACCTTCAGGTCAGGATTCCTTAGCCAAGATCTTGGCGCGGGACAGAACGGAACTTGTCAAGATCTTTGAGGTAAGATATTTTGTGAATTAGCCTAATTGTGATTTTTGTGGAACGATTTCCGATCTCTCGGGAACACCCGAGTCGGCCGGCTCAGCCTCGTCGGGCTTCCGGTTGATCCCGGCCGGCTTCGGGAGCGGCGGCGGGACCGGAGGCCGGTTCACGAACCGCTCCGGGTGCGCGACACAGGCCGCGTCCAGGACACGGCCGCGCGGCCTGGACGGCCTCGGCCCGGCCGAAATGCACGACCGCCGACGCGAGATACCCGGTGCCAGAATTCCTGTGCTCATGATTGTACGTATCCATTCAGGGATGCAGGTTCCAGCACCCCTGAATGGATACCTGCCCGCCAGAGCCACAGAGGCGGTCCGGTGGTTCTCGTAGTCGTTCCCGGCGCGAGGCGGCAGGTCGGTGTGACCCGACACCGCCGGGGCATCCCGTCAGGGTGAGCAGACACACCCGCCGGGGTCGAACCGACAGCAGCCGGGCTGACGGCAGTCGGGCTGACGGCGGTCGAACCGACCGGATGAGCGGGAATCGTCCGGCCGGGGGCCGCCGAGAGGACGACCGCACGCAGCCCGACCTCGACGACACGACCGCTGACGCGGTCGGCAAGCTCAGCGAGGCGCTGGAGTGGGTTGAACGGGCCCGCGGGGCGCTCTACGAGTTCCATCAACTCTCCGGGCGGGCCGATCTGATCCTCGCGGAGGCGATTAGCGGTCTGGAGGACGCCGGACACGCCAAGATGGCCGCCTATGTACGCCGGGAGCTGCACGGACGCAACGTCCTCGACGGGTGGTGGACCTTCCAGATCACCGAGGAGTACGACGACATCTACTACCGCCCCTTCGTCGCCGTGGACGAACAGGTCCGGCTGCGGCTCACCGGTGGGATGCGCCACGTTCACGAGGCTCGCATGAAGGCCCAGGAGCGGGCCCGCGCCGGTCGGGACCTGTGGGGCCCTGGCGCCTGACCTGCGGTCCACCGGTCGCCCACGTCGGGGCGACCGGTGGACCGCGGCTCCAGGCCTGAAGGCAACCCGCCGGTGCGTTCAGGTACTCTGATGATCACAGATACTCAGATAACCACGGCTTCAGAGCTCATGCCGATGGAGATCGCACCTCGGGTGGGCTCAGGCGTCCCGACGCTTGGCCAAGACGAGCCCGATGGCGAACAGGCCGAGGCAGATCGCGGCAAAGTAAGCGAGGGAGCCCCAGGGGCCGAACGGCAGCCCCTCGACCACGGGCGGGCCGTTGGAACGCTCCACCTGCCCGGCGACGATGAAATTGTCACCGGTGGTGAACGGCAGCCAGTGCTGGATATGGTCACCGATCCGGGGGATCGCCGGCAGCAGGCTCTCTCCGAGGAACAGGTAGACAAGCGTAATCACAATCGCGCCCGCCGACTGCCGGATGATCAGCCCCAGAGCCAGCGCGAAAATCGCCGCGAACAAGTAGACCAGACCGACACCGAAAACGTTACGGTACTCCTGCGCCGTGTCCAGAGCCAGGGGGGCATCCGGCTTGATCAGCTTGGCGACGCCCCAGGAGGCGATGGCGGTGATCTCGCCGACGATCCCCGCGAGCAGGGAGACGACGGCAGCCTTCGCGAGCAGTGCCGGCGTCCGGGTGGGCACCGCGAGGAACGTGGACCGGATCGTGCTGAAGCGGTATTCGGTGGTGACCGCCAACGTGGCCATCACCATCATCACCACGAGGCCGAAGTTGTAGGCAAACTGGGTGACGTTCGGGGTGAGGCTGGCGAGGTCGTCACCGTTGGTCGCCGCCGCGAAGATCGAGGTCAGCCCTACGGTGAGCGCGGTCGCCAGGATCATGCACCACCACGGTGAGCGGGTCGAAAACAGCTTGATCCGCTCGACGGTGAGCAGGGTCATCGTCCAGTCCCCCCTCGTGCCGCCTCGGCCGAGGCCGACGGACCGCCCCCGGCACCCACACCACCGGCACCCACACCACCGTCGACCGGCTGGCGAGGTGTCCCGGCCAGCGGACCGGCAGCAGTTCTCGCCGGCACGGGCACCGGCGGAGCACCTGTCGCCGACCGGCTGGCGCCCGGCCCCGGCGTCCCGGCGTGGTACTCCACCTCGCCGCCGGTCAGCTGGATGAACGCCTGCTCCAACGAGCCGCGCTGCGCCGCCAGCTCGTGCAGGACCAGCCCGATCCGACCGGCCAGCTCGCCGACCTGCTCGGTGCTGCTGTTCGACACGAGGAACGCCGCCGGACCACCGTCGTCGGCGGCGGCGTCCCGAACCGCGAGGCCCTGACCGGTCAGCACGCCACGCAGCCGCTCCATCTCCGGCCCGCGGACCCGGACTGCCGACTCGGACGCCATGTCGATGAAGGCATGGGTACTGGTCTGGGCGATCAGCCGCCCGCGACCGATGACGACGAGCTCCTGGGCGGTCAGCGCCATCTCGGACAGCAGATGACTGGAAACGAAGATCGTCCGCCCCTCGTCCGCAAGTCGATGCATGAACTGGCGAATCCAGAGGATTCCCTCCGGGTCCAGCCCGTTCACGGGCTCGTCGAAGAGAAGGACCTGCGGGTCACCCAGCAGGGTCGTCGCGATCCCGAGACGCTGTGCCATCCCGAGCGAGAAGCCACCCGCCCGCTTGCCGGCGACCGGGGTGAGCCCAACGATCTCCAAGACCTCGTCGACCCGCTTCCCGGGAATTCGGTTCGCCGCGGCCATCCACCGCAGGTGCGAGCGGGCGGAGCGGTTGGGATGCACCCATTTCGCTTCCAGCAGCGCTCCGACCTGGCGGAGTGGTTCCTTCAGCTCGGCATATCGCTTGCCGTCGATACGGACCTGGCCTGCGCTCGGATTATCGAGCCCCAGGATCATCCGCATTGTAGTGGACTTTCCCGCACCATTCGGCCCCAGGAAGCCGGTCACCTTGCCGGGCTGCACCGTGAAGGACAGGTCGTTGACGGCGACCGTACGTCCGTACCGCTTGGTGAGCCCTTGCGCCTCGATCATTCCCCTCCTTTCCGTGGAACATCACTATGTCGGGATGACGGACCGGACCCGGGCTGCTGCCCGCTCGGTAGGGCCCACCGACGGTAGGGCCCACCGACGGCAGGCAGGTAGGACGACAGGTAGGCAGTTGCACCGACCGGCCGCGCCTCCCCCGGTTGGCATCATCGTCGCGGAGCACCCACCATCGAGCCAGCCACTATCGGCCGGCGGAGTGTCATCCTGCCGACAGTCAACAGGCCGTGAACCCGCAGCAGATTTTCCAGCACCACGCCGAAATGCACGGTGATGTCACGCTCACTGTCGGTCCAGACTCGCGGCTTGCCAAGGCAACGTTCAGTGTGCTAACCGATCACCCAGGGCAGACCACCGGCGATGGACCGGCTACCGGCCGGGGTGGCACCCGCTCGGCTCGCCGCCGGATCAGCCGGGTTACCCGACGATGACCGGCGCCAGCCGGGCCCACTGCTCGCGCGGGAGCCGGGTGGGAGTGGAGGTGAGCACCTGGATGGCCACGTGATCGGCACCGGCCTCATGGTGCTCGGTGACCCTGGCCAGCACGGAGTCCACATCGCCCCAGGCCACCACGGCCTCGACGAGGCGCTGCGAGCCGGCACCCGTCAGATCGTCCTCGGTGAAGCCGAGACGGCGCAGATTGTTCACATAGTTCGGCAGCTTCAGGTAGAACGCAAGGGTGTCGTGCGCGACCGCCCGGGCCTGAGCCGGATCGGTGTCGAGGATGACCATCTGCTCGGGCGCGAGTAGTGCGTCCGGGCCGAGCAGCTCCCGGGCGCGCCGGGTGTGCTCGGGGGTGGTGAGGTAGGGCAGGGCACCCGCAGTGCGCTGCGCGGCGATCCCCAGCATGCGGGGACCGAGAGTGGCCAGCGCCCGGTCGGCCCGCGGGACGCCCAGCTCGTCGAGGGTGTCGAGATAGTCGACGAGGACGTCGACGGGACGCTCGTAGCGACGGCCGGTCGTCTTCTCCACCGGCTCCTTGTGGCCGGCACCGAGCCCGAGCAGGATCCGGTCGGGGTGCGCCTTCGCCAGCATGGCGTAATGATCGGCAACGACGTCCGCCGGTTCGGTCCAGACGTTGAGGATGCTGGTACCGACCACCAGCCGATCCGTGTTGTCCAGGATCGCGGCCGCGAGTTCGAGATCGCCACTGGCCGCGCCGATCCATACCGCCGGGACGCCGAGGGCCTCCACCTCGGCGGCGATCTCCGCCCGGGCCGGGACATCCTTCGGCCACTGCCGCTTGGCTGCCCACAACCCGATCCTGCCGACCTCTGCTACCACGACGAGCCCCTTCCGCGCAGGGAACTGCCACTGTCCGTGCCATTACCCCATCACGTCTGCTACCCCGTACACACGCCCGGCATATCGGCCGGTTCGTTGAATCTGTGGATCGGTAGATCAGTGGATGGGCGGATCAGGGGATTCAGGGGCCGGAATGATCACGCGGACAGAGGCAGGTCAGGCACCGCGGTGGTCTGCGACACGGCGGCCTGCGGCCGCAGCTCGTCGAGGGACAGCTGGTGAACCGGCGGCCCGTCCAACACGATCCGAGAGGTCACGGTCAGATCGGCGGCCACATGCAGCAGCTCCCCGCTCTCCATCAACCGCCACCGAGGATCCTCGTCCATCCGCTCGCTCTCGACCACGACCGCGGGCTTGGTGAGCAGGTCGAGAGAGCGGACCCGGATCTCGCTGAACGGACTCGCGTGATCAAGATGGCGTTCGTTGCGCCCACCCGGGCCACGCCGAAGGACGTACAGGCCATTGGTGTCCGGATACCGCAGAGCCCAGAGATCCCGATCCGTGATGAGAATCATGTTGATGGAGTACAGCGGCAGATTCTCGGCGGCCCAACGAGCGGCGGACGCGATCCCCTCGCCGACGTCCCCGTCACAGGCGTCGATCTCGCGGGTGACGAGGGCGAAGAACCGCTCCGAGTCGGTGTCACCGAGGACCGGGAGACCGGCCGTGCCGAGCTCGGCGTCCAGCTTGTCCAGCCCCTCGATCACGCCGTTGTGCGCGAAGATCCTCCCGTTTCGAACGAACGGATGGGTGTTGCCCTCGCAGGCCCGGCCGGTGGAGGCGTGCCGGACATGCGCGACGAACGTCGAGGAGGTGACGTGCTGCGGCTCCTGGGCGAATGCCGTGTCGGCCCGGTTCCGGATGGCCTGTTTGACTACCCACGCGGTGCCATCGGCGTCGAATCCGCCGAGACCGGCCCCCTCCGGGGTCCGCAGCGTCGCCGCCCGGGGACTGTCCGGCGCATCCAACAGCCAGAAAGTCGCCTGCACCCTCGTCGGCCCGCTACTCATCGCGAACAGATGACACATCTATGCCCTCCCTCGCCGATCTCGACGGCTCCGGTACTGTGCCGGCCAGGACGCTACTGGTTCCCGCGCCCCGGACGCGGGTCCACCGAGCGGTGGCCGGGTCGATTCCCCGAAGGGAAAGGGCAACGTTACCCCCGCCCCGGCGCCCGCGACATGCCGGCGAATCTGCATGTGAATCCGCTTTCGTCAACGCATCAAGGGTCTGCTGACGCTCGGTCCCGCCGTGGGGCCGCCGTGGGGGCCGCCGAGTCACCGTCGTGGAACCTGACGGACGGCCCGGACAAACCACTCAACCCGGATGTCCCCCGCTCGGATGCCGCTACTCACCGCACCGGCGCCCGTTCCGGCACACCGTTGTCCGACTGACCAGTGTCCGACTGACCAGTGCCCGACTGAACGCGGTGGAGCATAAAACCCCGGAACCGGGGATCGGGGGTCGGGTTCCTGCTGGCGAACGGCACCGCCGGCACATCCTGCTCGCCGGTCCTGCCGCAGACCAGGCGCAATGCCG
>NZ_CDWTNB010000131.1:0-11321 GCF_977947065.1 Frankia sp. CgJB1 | reverse complement strand
GGGTCGGGACTGCCGCTGGTGCTGCTCGGCCGGGCGCACGCCGGCGGCCTGGCGGTCGCCGCCGTGGACGCCCGCGGCGGGACCCAGGTCCTTGCGCAGAACGGCTTCCCGCCGGGCGCCGAGGACGCCGTCGTGCTGCGTGAGGACTCCGGCGGGTCCGGTGGCGAAGGCCCGGGCGGAGATCGGCTCGGCCGGGCCGTGCTGACCTACCCGGCCGAACGGTCGATCCTGGTCGTCGAGGTGACCAGGGGCGAGGATGGCCTGTCCATCGACGCAGTCGTCACCCGCGACCAGTTGCCCGCCTGGACACACGCGGTGCCGATGCGGCTGGCGGGCAGCAGCGGTCCCGTGCTCCTGCTGTACCACCGGACGACCGGCTCGCTGTCCGTGCTGGCGGTCGAGGGCTCCCTGCCGGCGGTGGACGGCCCCAGCCTGGGCCGCTGGACGCACCTGGCTCCGGTGGCGGCGCCGGGCGGCGGCCACGACGACGTGCTCTGCTACGACAGCGTGAGCGGCGACCTCCACCTGCTCGCCCTTCGTCGCTACGACAGCGTGAGCGGCGACCTCCACCTGCTCGCCCTTCGTCTCCGGCCGGACGACCGTGGGCTGGAGGTCACCGTCCGCTGGAAGCGGCCGGGGTGGCGGCCGGGGCTCACCCTGCTGGCCGCGCTGCCCGGCGACCAGGTGCTGGGCGTCGACCGGGATGCCGGCCGGGTGGAGCTGTGGTCGTCGTTCGCCGACGGTGTGCCGGTGCTCGCGGCGTACCACCAGGTGGGACGGCGGAGCGTGACCCACCTCGCGGCACTCTCCGGCGTTGACTCTCCGCAGAGCCCTGCCGTGTTGGCCTATGACCGCGCCCGCGCAACGGCGACCGTGTGGCCGGACCTCGGTCCGGGCGGCATGGTCCGACGCCCGGACACCCCATGGGAGGAGGCGTCGCCCTCCGCCGCGGTGAACGCCGGTCTCGGCGACGGTGTGGGCCGCTCCGCGCTTGACCTGGCCCTGGACGAGGCGCTGAGGGCGTGGCAGGCGGCTGGGCACCCGCCGTGGCAGGTGGTTCGGGGCAGCGAGCAGCGCGGGTCCTGGGAAGCCGTCGCGGCACCCGGCCTGGTCGCGGTGCTGACCGGGGCCGGGCTCGCGGTGGCCACCCCGGAGTCGGACTTCGCCGCGCAGGCCGCATCCGTCCCGGACTCCGAGGTCGCGACGCTGCGCATCGACCTGTCGATCGGGGCGCTCTGGCGTGCCGGCGACGGGGCACGGGAGGCCCTCGACCTGGTGCAGGCGCTCGCCGGGCACGGGCTGGCCGCGGCCGTGGCGATAGCGGTGCTGGAGACCAACCACGTCCTGGTCGTGGTGTCCACCCGCGGCCTGCCGCTGGGCGGCCTCAACCTGTCCGGCCGGCGGACCTCCGGCGTCAGCTGGCACGCGCTGCCGGTGACCGGGCTGCCGGCCGCGATCGACTCCGGCGGCTCCGCGGCGATGGTGCGCCCGGCCGGCACCGGGATCACGCTGCTGGTCACCCTCGCCTACCGGAGCAGCGAGCTGGCCGACCCGTACCAGGTACGGCTGGAACTGCCGGCCGGCGCGACGCTGAACCTGGACCAGTACGAGTTCCTGATGAACGTGGTCGAGCGGACCGTGCCGGCCGGGATCCAGGCGAACACGTTCGCGATCCGGCGCCGCCACCTCGACGTGGACGGCGACGGGACCGCCGACCCGCTGCCGGTGACCCGCTGCCGGTGACCACGGCCCGGGTGTTCCGCCGCTTCCGCCGGACCGGCGTCCGCCGCGGGTGACCGGATCCGGCGCGGGTGAACGTCGAGGAGGTCTTCAACCCCTTCGGCCGGCCGGGCCGGGCCCGTGGACCCCGGCCGGGCCTGCACGCGGCGCTGACCGCGCTGCTGTGGGACTCCCCGCGGCTGGTGCTGGTGCACGGGCGGCCCGTCGCCGGCAAGTCGTCGCTGGTGGAGGAGGTCCTGCTCGACCTTGGCTGCTCGGCGGTGACGACCACCTGCGACCGGCGGTGGACGGCGGCTGAGCACCTGCTGGACGCGGCGGTCTCGCTGGCCGGTCTGGGCGCCGCGCCGGACGGCTGGGACGCCGTGACCCGGGCGGTGGCGCCGATGGGCGTGCGTGACTACCTGGACAACCTGCCGGGACGGCGCCGTGCCGGCATCCCGGGTGTGCCGGTGGGCCGGCTGGTGGGGCATCTAGGCCGGGCCGGCCACGCCTGGGTGCTCGACGACGTGCACAAGCTGCCCGCGGACGGCTGGCAGGCGGTGCTGGCCGCCGTTCCGGGCGGTCCGGGTCCGGTGGTGATCGCGGTAGGCACGGCGGCACCGGCCTGGCCGGGTGCCAGGCCGAGCGGTGCTGGGCCGAGCGGCGTCCCCGCCCTCGCGGTGCCACCGTTGTCCGCACCGGAGATCGAGGTCGGGCTGAAGGCCGGCTTCGCCGCCCTGGGCTTGGTCGTGCTGGCAGCCGTGGTGGCGGCGTGGGCTGCCGACCCCGGACTCGGGGCGGCGCGCTGCCAGGCGTTGGCCTACCAGGTTGCGCTGGCTGTGGGTGCCCATGCCCGGCCGCCGGGCGCGCCGGCGCGGACCGCCGTCGGCGCGGACCGCCGTCGGCGAGGACCTCTGTGCCGCGGTCACCGAACGGTTCCGCGGCACGTGGACGTTGCGGTGAGGACCGGGCGCTCCCAGGCCCGGCGGGAAGGTGGACCCGTCAGTCCGGCCGGAAGGTGGACCCGTCCAACGACAGGAAGCTGCCGTGGGTGCTGCGGGCGACCACGGCGCCGGTGTCGAGGACGTCGATGCGCGTGGTGCCCGCGGAGCTGAAGACGCTGAAGATCTGCCGGGTGCTCGGCCGGTAGCCGGGTGGCAAGGTGAAGATCAGTGACGCGGCGACGGTGGCCTCCGCACCACCGGTCAGCGCCCCGCGCAGGTGGACCACGCCGGACCGGTCCTTCAGGTAGCCGGGCGGGTTGAATTGCAGGTCGTCGGTGGTGGTGGCGCGCCGCCAGGTGCCGGCCAGCGGCGGCGTGGTCCAGGCCTCGCTGAACGGGGTGTCGAGCCGGCGCAGCTCGGTACGGATCTCGCCGAGCAGGTCGTGCAGGTCCGCCCGGACCCGGGCCAGCTCGGTCAGCGACACGCGGCCGTCGGCGCTCAGCCCGTCCAGGTCGCTCTCGATCCGGTGGAAGCGGAGGTTGAACCCCTCCTCGGCTCCGTTCCGCTCGGCCTGCACCGTGCTGACGCCGTCAAACCAGTCCTGGTGGTGGAAGCTGCGCGTGAACCTCGGCACCACGTTGGGGTCCTCGCGCGGGAACTCGGTCGTGTAGTCGAAGACCACCTGCGCCTCCACGCTCTCGTGATCCAACCTGTCGGTTCGCACGATACCGAGCCGGCCATGGTGATCAGGCCCAAATGACGGCCCGGGTCCGAGTCGCAACAGCCGAAGGTGTCCGGCAGCCGACGAGGGCAGGTCCCGCTCGACAGGCTCAGGCGCCGCGCCGCCCGAGTAATGTGATCTTGGGTTACCTGCGCTCTGGTGGATGCGTTCGACGACAACGACGGGTGGGCGATGGCAACGGCGTTCGACGGGTGGGAGGCCGGCGCCACAGTCCGGGTCCTGCCACAGATTTTCCACGTGTTCGGCGTCGGGTCCGTGCCGATGGCCGACGGCCGGGTGCTGGTCTTCGCGAGCGTTGCCGCACCAGGTACCGAGTTGGTGAGATTGACCCCGCAGGGGCAGTCGGCGGGGCAACCGATCAGTCTGGAGCCGGACGACTTCGTCGGCACCGTCACGCCGCTCGTCCTGCCCGACGGGCGCCGGATGGTGGCCACCGGGACCGCTGTGAACGTCGAGGACGGCCCGCACGAGAGCCACACCGAGTCGCACATCCGCCTGTGGGCCGCTGACACCGGCCAGCAGGTGGGGCCGACCGTGCCCGGTCAGGGGCGGTGTATGACGCAGCTCAACCTTGCTGACGGCTGGCGGCTGCTGATCTTCGGCGAGGACGAGGGATCGGTCGTCCTGCTGGACCTGCCCGCCCTGTCCGTCGTCGCCCGGCTGCCGTGGCACCCCTTGGACCAGTTCGACTTGCTGAGGTGCCTGAGCGTCGTTCACCTGGACGGCAGGGCTCACCTGGTCATGGCCAGTGCCTTCGGCGCCCTGCGACTGTGGAGCATGGACTGGCTGACCGACGAGCACGCCCACATGACCGAGGTTGCGCGTGACGCCGGGGCGGAGCTGGGGGCGGCGGTGGTGGTGCCGGGTGCCGACGGCCAGCCGCTGCTGGCCCACAGCTTCGGCCGTCTCGTGGTGTTACGGGACGTGCGAACCCTCGATCCCGTCGGGCTGCCGCGCGTCCTGCCTGGCGGCGTTCGTGAGCTGGCCGCGCTGCCGCTGCGGGACGGGCGGACGCTGCTCGCGGCCGGCATCGACGGGGGGGGGGGGACATCGTGCTGTGGGATCTTGCCAGTGGCCAGCAGGTCGGCCCCCCACCCGCCGGCCACGAGTCCGGTGTCACCGCGCTGGCCGCGGTCCCGATGCCGGACGGGCGCTCGATGCTGGCGTCTGGCTCCGTCGACAGCACGGTGCGGTTGTGGACGCCGGAACGGTCGGCGCCGGTCGCGCAGACCGTGACCGGCCACGCGGGTCCGGTGCTGGCGCTCGCCGCGGTGGGCGGGCTCGCCGGCGGGAATGCATTGCTGGCCTCGGCCGGCCAGGACCGTTCAGTGCGGCTGTGGAGGGCTGACGGCGAGCCGGTGGGTGAGCCGCTGCTGGGTCACACCGGGGCGGTGTTGTCGGTCGCGGCCCCACCCGGCAGCGCGACGACCGGTCCGCTGGTGGTCTCGGGGAGTGGGGACCGGACGGTGCGCCGGTGGGACCCGGTGACCGGGATGGCGGTCGGGGCGCCGCTGACGGGCCATTCGGGGGCCGTGCGGGCGGTGACGGCCGGCGGGCAGCCCGGTCAGCCGCTGGTGGTCTCGGCCGGTGTCGACGCGACGGTGCGGCGGTGGGACGCGGCGACCGGGCAGCCGGTCGGCCAGCCCCTGCGCGGCCACGAGGGTGCTGTGCTCGCGGTCGTCACGCTCGTCGCCGGCGTCCCGATGATCGCTTCAGGCGGCGACGACGGCACCGTCCGGTTGTGGAATCTCCTGACCGGCGCGGCGCTCGGGCGGCCGCTGACCGGGCATAACGGTGCGGTACGCGCCCTGGCCGCGCTGGTGGTCGCCGGTCGGCCGGCTGCTGGTCTCCGGCGGAGACGACGCGGCTGTGCGGCTGTGGGACCCGGTGGCGGCCACCGCGGTCGGAGAGTTGCGGGGTCACACCGCCGGTGTGCGGGCGGTGGCGGCCCTCGCCGGCGGTGGGGAGCCGCTGGTGGCGTCTGGAGGGGACGACCGGTCCATCCGGCTCTGGGACCCGGTGTCGCATACCCAGGTGGGTGCCGCGCTCGTCGACCACACTGACGGAGTTCGTGCGCTGGCATCCCTGCGGCTGGCGGACGGCAGCGAGAAGCTCGCGTCGGCCGGCGCCGACGCCACCGTCAAGCTGTGGACCTTCTGACCCGGCGGGCCGGGCGGCAAGGCCGGCCCGTGGCACGGCGGATGGGTGCCACCTCCTGGCATGGGGAAGGCTCCCGGTGCTGCTGGTCGGGTCCTTACGGGGACCGGGCCGGCGGGGTTACCGAGAGCTGCGGGGCCGACGGTTGACCTTGTCGCCCCGGTGACGGGGTGGGTCTAGGGGACGGTGCCATGTGCCACATGTTCGCGATGAGCAGTGGGCGCAAGCGGGTGAGCGCGACGTTCTGGCTGCTGGACGCCACGGACAGCCCGCGGGGGCGGGACGTCCGCCCGCCCGACGGGGCCGGCCTGGGCACGTTCGACGGGGACGGCGAGCCGTACCTGGCGAAACAGCCGATCGCGGGCCGCGCTGACACCGCCTTCGCGCGGGAGGCCCGCAACGTCGAGTCCACGACCTTCGTCGCGCATGTCCGCCATGCGTCCACCGGCGCGGTCGACCTCCGCAACACCCACCCGTTCGTCCAGGACGGCCGGATCTTCGCCCACAACGGGGTGATTGAGAACCTGGAGGCGCTGGACCTCGAGACCGCCCGTGACCAGCTCGTCAAGGCCGCCGGGGTCATCGAGGACAGCGTCATCGATCTGGTCGGGAAGATCGGCCGTGCCGTCCTGGCCCGGCCGATGCCCGACCGGCGACTACGGGTCAGCCCCCGCGTCGTCAAACGCGCGATCTCCGTCTACGCCGCCAACACCGCCAGAGGCCGGATCCATGGCCACAGCTACAAGGCCACCCTCAGCATCGAGATCGTCACCGACGAAGCCTGGACAGCGGCGACCGCCGCCTAACGCCGATTTTCACGCAGGAGGTTCGGGGCAACCTCGTCAGGCGAAGTCGAAGTGCAGGGTCCGCCTGCTCCACCACGGGATGACCGTGTCGGGGATCAGCGGGGCTTGGGGTCAGGGGGCCTGGAATCCCGCGTTGGTCAGTACGGTGCTCGCCTTGTCGGACAGGATGAAGTTGACGAACGCGGTGGCGCCGGCGGCGTTGGGCGCGTTCTTCAGCGCGACGATCGGGTAGTCGTTGATCGCCTTGGCGGATTCGGGGAACTCGACGCCGTCCACCTTGCCCGCCGACGCCTTGACGTCCGTGCGGTAGACCAGCGCGGCGTCGATCTCACCGAGGGTGACCTTCGACAGTGCGGACTTGACGTCCTGCTCCAGGGTGACCGGGGTCAGGTTCACCCCGGCGGCGGCGAGCGTCTTCTTCGCGGCGGCTCCGCAGGGCACCTGCTCGGCGCACAGCGCGGCCTTCACCCCCGGCCTGGTCAGGGCGGGCAGGTCGGTGATGCCCTTCGGGTTGCCCTTCGGTACGGCGATGACGAGCTGGTTGCGGACGAAGACCTTGGGCGCGCCGACGTTGTCGCCGGCGTCGGTGACGGTCTTCATCGTGGCCGGGCTCGCCGCGGCGAACACGTCGGCCGGGGCGCCGGAGGTGATCTGCTGGGCCAGCTGCGAGCTGCCGGCGAAGGAGAAGGTCACCTTCGATCCGGGGTTCGCGGCCTCGAAGTCCTTGCCGAGCTGGGTGAACGACCTCGTCAGCGAGGCGGCGGCGAGCACCGTGACGGTCCCCCGCACTCCGCTCGCGGCGCTGCTGGCCGTGGCGGAGGGCGTCGCCGCAGCGCCGCCGTCGCTGCCACATCCGGCGGTCGCGAGAAGCCCGGCGCCGAGTACCGCCAGGGCTGCCGTCTTCATCCTGCGAAATCTCACGTGTCCCGTTCCTCCACCCATTCACCCGTTGTCCTGTTTCCGTAGCCGCGGACCCTGTCGCTGAGATAATCCGCAGATGCGAAACTCTGTGCATGATAGTTCCGCATCTGCACGGTGAACAGGCGGGTTGTTCCGTAGTGTGCCGATGCGCGGCCGGGGCCTGCGCCACGGCGACCGGAGCCCCGCTCGGCGGGCGGTGTTGAGAGCGGTGCCGAGGGCAGGGTCGAGAGCGGTGCCGAGCCGGTTGAGCCGGTCGTGCTCCTCGGGCAAGCCGCGGGGATGGCAGGCCGGGTTACGGCGGGCTGGGTTACGGCAGGACGTGGAAGGTCCGGTCGTGGTAGATGAGCGGGGACGCCTCCGGGTCGGTGTCCGCCTCAAGGACCTGGCCGATGATGAGGAAGTGGTCCCCGGCCTCGACGGGTGGCCGGGCGGAGCAGCGCAGCCACGCCCGTCCCCCGTCGAGCAGGGGCTCGCCGGTCGGCAGCCTGGTCCAGCGGGTCGGCGAGGCGAACCGGTCGATCCCGCTGCGGGCGAAACGCCGGGCGACCTCCTCCTGCTGGGAGGACAACAGGTTCACCATGAAGGTCTCCGCGACCCGCATATGGGGCCACGACGAGGCACCGGAGGAGATGGCGAAGACCACCATCGGCGGTTCGGCGGACAGCGACGCGAGCGAGGTCGCGGTGAAGCCGACGGGTCCCGTGCCCGCGTCGGCGGTGATGACGGCCACGCCGGCCGGATGGCCGCGGAAGACGGTTCGGAACAGGTCGCCGTCGACGGCGCGCGCCCTGAGCGGACCCTGGGTCTGGCGAAGCGAGGCCGTCATGCTGGATGCTCCCGAGGTTCAGGCGACGAGTGAGGGCTCAGGTGACGAGCGCGCCGACGCCTTCCCGCCTCGGCGGATCAATCCTGCCGGGTGGGTCGTGGCGCGGTGGTCTGCTTCCCGCCTTCCGGTTCCGGTGCTGCCGTCGGCCGATGATCCACAGTACGGCGCGAGCTGCCGACGAGACGAACGACCGAAGAGACCGAAGAGTCAGTCACCCGGAGGACATCAGTTACCGGGGGAACAGAGGTCGCTGTCGTTGTGACCGAAGTCGACGTGGTGGCGACGGCACAGCCGCGGCTGGTCGCGACCGGTTACATAACCGGACACCTGCGCGTCCGCCGTGTTCCACCGGGTCGCCGTGTCCCGCCGGGTGCAGTGCACCTTTCTACACTAAATCTATCCCAATGGTCGGTCAACGGGCCGATCAGACCACAGCCGGGCGCCGGACCGGAGGGGCGCCGCGGGTCGCCGTGCGGGTTTCGAACCAGCGGGCCAGGAACCGGGTGGACACGTAGGCCAGGGCGGCGGTCTGCGCTACCCCGACGAGGGTGCACCGGGTCGTCCGGGTGAGCCCCGCCGTCCCGACGGGCCCGCGCGTCAGCCGTCGGCGAGGGATCTCCGGTCCCGGCGCAGGGGATGATCGGGCGGGATCTCCACGACCACGATCGGGACGCCGTCCGGATCCTCGATCCACATCTCGTCGAGTCCCCACGGCTCACGCCGCGGCTCCCGGGTGATGACGACACCCGCCGCGTTCAACCGGGCGTGTTCGGCCGCCAGGTCACGCACCTGCAGCCAGAGCCGCGCCGTCCCCACCGGTTCCCCGCCCGCGCCCACCGGCCGTGCCGGGCGCGGCGAGCGCCCGGACACCTCCAGCAGGCCCTGGCCGAGGAAGAACACCAGCCCGGGTTCCTCCGGCGGCCCGAATTCGCGGTAGACCGCCAGCCCGAGGGTCTCGCGGTAGAAGCGGTGACTGCGTTGCGGATCCGTGGGCCGGAGCAGGATGCGGCTGCTGAGAACCTCCACCCGGCCAGTCTGCCCCGTCCGCGGACCGCCGTCGTCGACCACCGGGGGCGGTGACGGGGAGCAGGCCGCGGTCGGCTCCGGTTCCCCACGAGCGCGCGCAACGCGTTGACGGCCGTCCAGGTCCGGCGTCAACCGCCGCGCAGCGTCCTGGTAATCCCGGCGGCGACCGTCGTCGCGAGCGCCCAACCGGCGGCGATGAGGAAGTAGGCGAACCAGACCGTCGCGCCGCGCGGGGTGAAGTGCTGCTCCTGCCCGAAGTCGATGAGGGGCAGCAGCAGGTCGAGGGTGTAGACGGGGGCGTGGAAGGCCGACGCGGCGGTGTCGTCGACCGGCGCCGGCGGCCGTAGGTCGAACAGCACGCTGCTGGCCACCACCAGAAGCGCGATCCACGAGGCGGCCCGCACCGGGCGGAATCCGTATCCCACGAGCAGGTCCTGCAGGTGGCTCCATATCTTCGCCGCCGGCGCCAGAGTCTCGCGTCGATGCCGTTGTTTCGCGAGCAGAACCATCCGTGCGTCGGCGTCGTGGCCGTGCGCCCGGTAAGTGGCCGCGAGCTGTTCGTACACCTGCGGCCGGTAGCCGCTGGGGTCGAGGCGCAGCCACCGCCGCCGCTCGTCGCCTTCCCCGAACGTACCGAGGCTGTCGTAGCGCAGCCCGTCGAGGCGCAGCACGGCGGGCCAGGTCGCCGGATCGTCGCGCAGCAGGCCGATCACGCCGTGGCTGAGATCCACGGCTCCCCGAGGCACCGCTGCCGGGAGAAGTACCAGCTCCCGGGTCGTGAGGTGGTGGGCGTTCAACGCGATCGAGCCGCTGTTGCCGGCGCTGTTGCCGGCACCGTGGCCTGGGCCGCAGTCAGGGCCATGGTCAGGGCCGCGGTCAGGGCTGTCGTCGCCGGGGCGCGCGCCGTCCAGGCGGGCTCCCTCCAGGCAGACCCGGCTGCCCACCTCGGCGTAGGCGATGCTCACGGTCCCTTGGGCGTGGAACCCCTCACAGCAGTTGAGCATTGCGGCGACCTTCAGGTCGAATGCCGCCAGCGCGGTGCCCGTGGGACTGCTCAGGTGGGCTCCCTCCAACCGCACCGATCCGCCCACGACAGCGTTGTTCAGCCTCAGCTCCCCGTCGCAGCGCAGGGCCGACAGGTACCGGCCGTCCGGTGAGGGGCCACCGAGGAGGTCGTCCTCGACGTGCAGCCGGGTTGCGTCGAGGGCGGAGCCGGGGCCCTCGAAGCGGGCGCCGGAGAGCAGCAGCGCTCCGTTGATCCGGGTGCCGACCAGGATAACCGGTCCGCGGGACCGGCAGTCGAAGAGCCGGAGGTTGCCCTCGATGACGGCGTTCGACGCGAGGATTCCGCGGAAGTGCGTACCGGTGAGATCGAGCTGGCGGGTTCTCGCCCCGTACAGATTCACCCGATGGTCGAAGACGCAGTCCCGCAGCCGGACCGGACATCCAAGGACGCTGTGGGAGAGGTCGAGCTCGCCGACGATCCGGGCGCGGGTGAGGCGCAGCGCCGCCGACGGCCCAGGCTCGCCGTCGTCCGTCCCGAGCAGCAGATCGCGCAGGACGACCGTCCGGACAACCCGGTCCGCCAGATCCACCCGGCGTCCCAGCGCAAAAGCATCCCGGATCTCCTGCTCGACGACGGTGAATTCCCGGGTGGTCACCGCCCGGCCGTCGCCCGACCGACGTGCGCCGAGTCGAGCAGGCCGGGGTCGGGGGAGACTCGGTGTGGCGCGCATCGAAGCGGCGTCGGGTCCATGCGCGAGGTTCGGGCCGGCATAGTGCCCATAATTGCCGGCTTCCTTGTCCTGCGGCAGGCTTTGGCGTCCGATGAGGTCCGGCCGGCTACCTGCCGCGATACCCGTGAGATGACACGCCCGTGGGATGTTGTCGGGGGTGTGGAGGATGCTCGGCAGGCCGGTCCGCGCCCAGGTTCCCACGGCCCGGTCGTTCCCGCTCCCGGCGGGGGGAGGTGTCCCTGCGCCGCGCGCCGTCTGGAAGGTGTGTCCCGCGTTGGCCGTCACCGAGCACGAACAGCGTTCGTCGCCTGCGTTCCTGGATGCTGGCGGGCACCGACCGGGCACAGCGGCATGCCGGCCCGCATGCCGCGCCGTCCGGCGAGCACAGGCTGCACCCGTGGTGGCGGGTGATGTGCCTGACCGGTGTCGACTACTTCTCCACGC